>DATBAH010000065.1:0-2854 GCA_036271615.1 Gaiellaceae bacterium | reverse complement strand
TCGTAGACCGCGGCGGGCGGCGCACCGGGCGCGGGCGGTCCCCCCGGTCCAGCAGCGGCAGCCGCCACGAATAGCAGGGCGAGGACGATCGAAAACGATCCGCAAACGAACTTCAACCGCATGAGTTTCCCCCTCTTGCGTGGACGCGGCGCTCCTCGGCCCGACATCCACATCGTGAATAGATGGATCGACCCTAGTACGGAATGCGACGAATGTCCATGTGCCCGTACGCTCGGCCGGTGAGCACCGAGCTGCCGGCCGGCACCGTCACGTTCCTCTTCACCGACATCGAGGGCTCGACGCGGCTGCTGCACGAGCTCGGCCCCGCCCGGTACGCCGACGCCCTCGCCGAGCATCGCCGGATCGTGCGCGAGGCGGCCGCCGCGCAGGGCGGAGTCGAGGTCGACACGCAGGGCGACGCGTTCTTCATCGCGTTCCCGACCGCCGGAGGAGCCGCCGCGGCCGCGCGGGTCGCGCGTGACGGGCTCGACGCGGGCGCGATGCGGGTGCGCATGGGCCTGCACACCGGCGTCCCCACGCCGACCGGCGAGGGCTACGTCGGGCTGGACGTCCACCGCGGAGCGCGCATCGCCGCGCTCGCCCACGGCAGCCAGATCCTGGTCTCGCCGAGCACGGCGGCGCTCCTCGAGCCCGAGCCGCTCCGCGACCTCGGCCAGCACCGGCTCAAGGACTTCGCAGGCGCGGTTCGCCTCTACCAGCTCGACGATCGCGAGTTCCCGCCGCTCCGGACGCCGGGAAGTGTCGAGCTCCCGACTCCGGCCACGCCGTTTCTCGGCCGCGAGCAGGAGCTGTTCGACGCGGTCTCGCTGGTCTACGAACGCGACCCGCGTGTGCTCACGATCGTCGGCCCCGGAGGAACCGGCAAGACGCGGTTTGCGATCGAGCTGGCGCGGCTGCTCGGCGACGACGCGGAAGGAGGAACGGTCTTCGTCCCGCTCGCACCGCTCCGCGACGCGGAGTTCGTGCTGCCGGCCGTCGCGGACAGGCTCGGCGCTTCGGCTCCCGATCCCTCGGCGATCGCCGCCCGAATCGGCGAGCGACGCACGCACCTCGTCTGCGACAACCTCGAGCAGCTTCTTCCGGACGCCACGCGTCCCCTCGCCGAGCTGATCGCAGCGGCTCCCGCCCTGAAGCTGTTCGCCACGAGCCGCGAGCCGCTCCGGATTCAGGGCGAGACAGAGCTCGACCTCCCGCCGCTCGCCCGCGACGAGGCGGTGACGCTCTTCTGCGAGCGCGCCCGTGCGGTGCGGCCGGACGTCGCGCCGACCGCTGCCGTCACCGAGCTCTGCCGGCGGCTCGACGGCCTGCCACTGGCGCTCGAGCTCGCCGCCGCCCGGACGAAGCTGCTCGCGCCCGAGGCGCTGCTCGACCGCATCGGCGATCGGCTCGACGCGCTCAAGGGGACCCGGGACGCCGAGGAACGCCACACGACGCTCAGGGCGACGATCGCCTGGTCGCACGACCTGCTCGACGACGCCGAGCAGGAGCTCTTCGCGCGGCTCGGCGTGTTCCGCGGCGGCTGCACGCTCGAGACCGCCGAGATCGTCTGCGACGCCGATCTCGACACGCTGGCCTCCCTCCTCGACAAGAGCCTGCTCCGCCGCCGCACGGGCCGGCTCGGCGAGGAGCGTTACTGGATGTTGGAGACGATTCGCGAGTTCGCACTCGAGCGACTCCGCGAGTCGGGAGCAGAGGACGACCTGCGCCGGCGTCACGCAGAGCGGATGCTCGAATTCGCCGGCGAGGGCAAGCTCGGCGAGGAGTACGGAGAGGCCGACGTAGGCGTGGTCCTGGCCGAGCGGGAGGACCTGCGCGGGGCGCTCGACTGGGCGGAGGAGAACGACCCGAGCTTCGGGCTCGAGCTCGCGGTCGAGCTCCAGCACCTCTGGAATGCGTCGGCCCCGCAGGAGGGCCTGGAGCGGATCCAGCGCCTCTTGGGCCGCGCGGGGGACGTTCCACTCGAGCTCCGCGCGAGCGCGCTGCGCGTGGCCGGCGGTTCCGCCGACCTGGCCGGCCACGACGAGTTCGCCGAGGAGCTGACGCGCGAGAGCGTCGAGCTCTACCGGCAACTCGGCGACGACCGGGGTGTCTCCATCGTCGAGGAGATGCTCGCGGTGTCGGCCTGGCGGCGGCAGGACTGGGACCGCGTGCGCGAGCTGAGCCAACATTCGCTCGCGCTCGCCGAGGGCAGGTTTCCGTTCATCGAGACGTCGAACTACTGGCTGCTCGGTCAGCTTGCGCTGAACGACGGCGACGTCGAGCGAGCGATCGAGCTCACCCGGCGAGGCACGGAGATGGCACATGCGGCCGACTGGATCTGGTGGGAGTCGGGCCAGCGGCACGAGCTCCTGATGCTCGAGCTTCGGCACGGAGATCTCGAAGGGGCCGAGCGAGAAGGGCTTGTCGCGCTCGAGATGCAGCGCGAGCAGGAGAACCGGCTCTGGGCTCTGTACACGCTCGCCGGCCTGGCGCAGGTCGCGCTCGCCCGCGGCGACCTCGAACGGGCCGGCCTCCTCTGGGGCGCCGCGGAGACCGAGGGCGAGAGCCTCCCGCGCTGGGCCGACGAACGCGCTCGGCGCATCGGCGCTCTCGCCGAGGAGGATCGGGAGCAGGTCGTCGCCGCGCGGGAACGCGGGGGTGCGCTGGATCTCTGGGCTGCGGCCGAGATCGCCCTCGGCGACGCGGATTAGCGGCTAAGAGCTCCTAACGCAATGAAGCACGGGCCGTCTGGCCGCGCTGTGCGGCGCGCTGCGGCGTCCTCGGTCGCGCGAATAGCGCTGCTATTCACGCTCCCTGCGTCCTTGCATCGCACTCGCCCATCACGCCCAGTCGG
>DATBAH010000064.1:0-14983 GCA_036271615.1 Gaiellaceae bacterium | reverse complement strand
ACCGACAAGCGTCTCAAGTCCCGCGCGAAAGCGCTCGGGCTGCACGCCTGCGCCCAGGAATAGCGGCGCCGCTACCCTCTCCGGCCGATGGCCGAGACAGTCGACACGAACAGCTTCAAGAACGGGATGCACATCGAGCTCGACGGCAAGGTGTGGCGGATCGTCGAGTTCCAGCACGTGAAGCCCGGCAAGGGCGGCGCGTTCGTCCGCACGAAGCTCAAGAGCCTCGACGCGGGCGCCGTCGTCGACCGCACGTTCCGCGCCGGGGAGAAGTTCGCGCGCGTCCATACCGAGACGAAGAACGTGCAGTACCTCTACGACGACGGTTCCGACGTGCACTTCATGGACGCGGAGACGTACGAGCAGTTCGCGCTCCCGCACGCCGACCTGACCGCTGAGCTGCCGTACATGCAGCCGAACGCGTCGGTGCAGGTGCTGAGCGTGAACGGGAAGCCGTCGAACCTGCAGCTCCCCGCCTCGGTCGAGCTCGAGGTCGTGGAGACCGAGCCGGGGGTCAGGGGCGACACGGTCTCGAACGTGACGAAGCCTGCAACCCTCGAGACGGGCGCCGTGGTGAGCGTCCCGATGTTCGTCAACGTCGGCGATCGGCTCAAGGTCGACCCCCGCGAAGGCCGCTACATCTCCCGCGCGTAACCGACTAGTAGCCCCAGCGGTGGACGACGCGCCAGGTGCGTCCGCCATCGGTCGTCTCGAGCAGCCGGCGCTTCTCGCTCCCACCGATGGCGAGAACCACGAAGCCGTCGCCGCTGCGCGGGAGGACGTATGCCCACTGCCCGAAGTCCTCTTCGGGCCGCGACACCTTCGGCAGGGCCTGCCAGTCGTGGCCGCCGTCGTGCGAGACATAGAGCGTGCCGCGCGACTCCCAGATGATCCCGAAGCCCAGCGGCCGCTCGTTGCCCGCGATCCCGACCGGATAGCCGTAGGAGCTGATGCCGCCGTGACCGTTGGCCGAGGTCATGCCCGTATAGGCCACGCGCTTCCAGCCGCGCGTGGTCTGCCGGTACACCGACTTCGACTGGTTGCCGGCTCCGGGCTGGCCGCTGCAGATCGCCCAGCTCGAGTGCGGATTCGCGGTGATGCCGTTGTACGAGCCCTGCGGACAGGCCGACGCGTAGCGGGACCAGGCCGGCGTCGAGCGACGCCAGCTGCTGCCGTGTCCGAGGAGCGTCTCGCCGTCGTCGAGTTGCACGTAGTAATCGCCTCTTCTCCAGTACGCGGTGGCCACGACGGGGCGGGATGTCCGCCGGACGACCGTCCAGGTCTTGCCGCCGTCGGAGGTGACCGAGATCGTTCCTTGCGGGTGGCAATGACCGTTCGAAAACTCGCAGCCTTGCCAGCCGCCGCCGAGGATGCCGTGCAGGCGATCGCGGAAGGCGACGGCGTCCGGCGTAAGGGCAGAGTGCGGGAGCCCGGTCGTGTGACCGGTCGCGCCAGAAGCGGCGACGAGCCCGATGGTGATCGCGACGAGCGCAACCCCGCTGCGCATGGCGCGAGCCTACGCCCGCACGGAGATCGTGTGAAGGGGTCGCGGTAAGGTCTCGCCGTGCCGTCGCTCGCCGACACGACGATTCGCCTGCTCGGGCAGGAGCCGCTCGCAGGTCGCGTCCCTGTTGCCGAGCAGCTCCGGCTCGCCGAGATCCTCGACAGGGCCGGCTTCGCGTACCTCGAGGTCTCGGGCGGCGGCTGCTTCGATTCGGCGGTCAAGCGCGGCGTCGAGAGCCCGTGGGAACGGATCCGCGCTCTCAAGGCGCGCGTCAAGACGCCGCTCGGCCTCGCGCTCCGCGGCCGCTTCCTCGTCGGCTCACGGCCTGTCGACGCCGACTTCGCCCGCCGCTTCGTCGCCTCGGCCGCCGAGAACGGGATCGACGTCTTCCGGCTCCACGACCCGCTCAACGACGTCTCGAACCTGCGCGAGGCCGCGGAGGCGATCGTCGCTGCCGACCGGGACTTCGAGGCCGGCCTCGTCTACAGCCACGGCGGAGCAGCCGAGATCGAGACGCTGATCGAGCGCGCGCGGATGCTGCCGGAGCTCGGAGCCGTGCGCGTCCTCCTCCACGATCCGACCGGCTCGCTGCAGCCGCACACCGCCGAAGAGCTCGTGCGTGCGCTCGGTGAGGCGAGCGGGCTGCCGGTCGGGATCTACGCGCAGGGCGCGGGGGGCAGCGCCCTTGCCGCCGCGCTCGCCGCCTCGCGTGCGGGCGCGCAGCTCATCGCCTGCGCGATCTATCCGCTCGCCTTGACCCTCCACCGGGTCTCGGGCGAAGCGCTCGCCGAGGCACTGAGCGGCATCGGCCTCGACCCGGGCGTCGACGTCGACGCGCTGTGGGAGGCGACCGACCTCGTCGACGAGCACATCGGCGACGAGCTCGTGACTCCGCTCGTGCCGCGCATCGCCGTGCTCGCCGCGCGCCACGATCTGCCGGCCAGCGTCGTCGCCGGGATCGACCATTCGCTCCGGTCGGAGGGCGCCGCCGACCGGCTCGACGAGGTGCTCGAGGAGCTCGACCGGATCCGCGCCGAGACGGGCTGGCCGCCGCTGGCGTCGCCGATCGGCCAGGTGCTCGCGACGCAGGCGATCATCAACGTGCTCTCGGCGAGCCGCTACCTCGTCGTCGTGGACGAGGTGCGCAGCCTCGTCGCCGGCGCCTTCGGCACACCGCCCGCTCCGATCGATCCGGCGCTCGAGCGCGTCGTCCAGCTCAACTCCGATCCCGACAGCGAGGAGGACGTGACACCGCCGCTCGACGAGGTGCGCGAACGCGCCGGCGGTGTCGCGACGAGTGAGGAGGAGCTGCTCCTGCTCGGCCTGTTCGGTGAGGACGCGGAGCGGTTGCTCCGCGGGATCCGCGGCCGAGGCCGGCGCGACGACGACCTCGCAGCCGTGGACGAGAACCGTGCCCAGCGCGTCCAGGAGCTCGTGCGAATCGTGGAGGAGTCGAAGATCGGCGAGGTGACGATCGAGGAGGACGGGATGCGGATCTCGGTTCGCTCTACCCCGGATCTTCCGCTCGGCCCGGGTGGCCCGGGCGAGTCGCCGTTCGCCGTGCCCGAGCCGGAGCTGCCCGCGACGAACGCCGTCAGCGGCACGCTCATGCGGGTCGAGTCGCCGATGGTCGGCACCTTCTACCGCGCCCCCCAGCCGGGCGCGCCTCCCTTCGTCGAGGTCGGCGACGTGGTCGGGCCGGGACAGACCCTCTGCATCCTCGAGGCCATGAAGCTGATGAACGAGGTCAAGGCGGACGTCGAGGGCGTCGTGCGCGGCGTGCATGCCGAGAACGCGGCTGCGGTCGAGTTCGGGCAGCTCCTGTTCGAGCTCGAGCCGCTCGCCGGCCGGCCGGCGCTCTGACGTGGCGCTGACGGAGGTCGCTCCGGGGCTCCGTCGCTGGACGGCCTGGCACGAAGAGTGGCGAGCGGACGTCGGCTGCGTCGCCGTGGAGACCGACGACGGCCTCGTCCTGATCGATCCACTCGACCCGCCGCCGGAGGTCGCCAAGCCGGATCACGTGCTGGTCACGGTCCACTTCCACGCGCGCTCGACGAAGGCCCCGGACGTGTGGGCGCACGAGCGCATGGTGCGCCGGCTCGCGTCGCGCGGAGTGGAGGTGAACCGTCCGTTCGTTGCGGGCGAGCCGCTGCCCGGAGGGATTCAGGCGTTCGAGACCGCGCGCTCGGGCGAGGTCGTCTACTGGCTGCCGCGGCAGAAAGCGGTCGTCGTCGGCGACGTCCTGCTCGGCGCCGGCGCCAAGCCGCGGGCCACCGACGACCCGCTGCGCATGTGCCCGGAGCGATGGCTGGGCGGCGGTGCCACACACGACGATCTGCGCGAGTCGCTGGCGCCGCTGCTGAAGCTGCCCGTCTCGAGTGTCCTGGTCTCGCACGGGGAGCCCGTGCTGCGAGGCGGCGCCCGCGTGCTCGCCGCCGCTCTCGCGGGCTAGGCTCCGCCCGATGTTCAACCGCGTCCTCGTGGCCAACCGCGGCGAAATCGCCGTGCGGGTGATCCGGGCTCTGCACGAGCTCGGCATCGAGGCGGTCGCCGTCCACTCGACTGCGGACGAGGACGCCCTCCACGTGCGGCTCGCCGACCGCGCAGTCCGGATCGGCCCGCCGGCCGCCGCCGAGAGCTACCTCAGCATCCCGGCTCTCATCGCGGCCGCCGAGACGACGGGCTGCGAGGCCGTCCACCCGGGCTACGGCTTCGTCTCCGAGAACGCCGGCTTCGTCCGCGCGTGCGAGGAGAACGACCTCGTCTTCATCGGGCCTTCCGCAGAGGTGATGGAGCGGATGGGCGACAAGACCCGCGCGAAGGCCGAGATGCGAGCGGCCGGGGTGCCGCTCGCGCCGGGCACCGAGGGCGTCGCCGGGCCCGAGGATGCGCTCGCGGCGGCCGAGGAGCTTGGATTCCCCGTGCTGCTCAAGGCCGCGGCAGGCGGGGGCGGCAAGGGCATGCGCGTCGTGACCGAGCCCGGCGAGCTGCGCGACGCCTACGACCGCGCCGCAGCCGAGGCACAGGCTGCGTTCGGGGACGGCTCGCTGTACGTCGAGAAGGTGATCACCTCGGCGCGCCATGTCGAGATCCAGGTGCTCTGCGACCACCACGGCCACGTCCTCACCTGCGGCGAGCGCGAGTGCTCGGTACAGCGCCGTCACCAGAAGCTGATCGAGGAGTCGCCGTCGCCGGCCCTCGACGACGAGCAGCGCGAGGAGATGGAGGCCGCCGCGGAGCGCGCCTGCCGGCACATCGGTTATCGCAACGCGGGCACGTTCGAGTTCCTCGTCGGCCCGGACGGCTCGTTCTCCTTCATCGAGCTCAACGCCCGCCTCCAGGTCGAGCACCCTGTGACCGAGGCGATCATCGGCATCGACATCGTCCGCGAGCAGATCCGGATCGCGGCCGACCAGCCGCTTGCCCACGGCGGCCGCGCAGGCCCTCGCCGGGGTCACGCGATCGAGTTGCGGATCAACGCCGAGGATCCCGCGCACGGCTTCGCTCCGGCGCCCGGGCGGATCGAGCGGTTCCGGCCGCCGCTCGGGCCCGGCGTCCGCGTCGACACCTTCGTCGAGGACGGGACGACGATCAGCCCCTACTACGACTCGCTGATCGCGAAGCTCATCGTCGTCGACGGCAGCCGCCGCCTGGCCATAGCGCGGGCGCTGCGGGCGCTCGACGAGCTCGAGATCACCGGAGTCCCGACCACGCGCGAGGTGCTCCGCGAGATCCTCGACAGCGACGAGTTCCGCAGCGGCGACTACTCGACGTCCTTTCTCCAGGAGGCCGGCGCGCGGCTGCCGGCGCTGGCCGGATCTTGAGCCGGGTCCTCGTCCAGGAGAGCGGAGGGTCGGTGCGCGTGAGCGAGGCCGCGCTGAACGAGATCGTGCGGCGTACGGTGGCGTCGGTCGAAGGCGCCCGGCTGCTCAAGGGACGCCGGCGACTCGGCGTCGAGCTCGAGGGCGGCCGCGCCCGCGCCGAGCTGCGACTCGCCGTGGCGTACGGCCGGGTCCTCCCGGAGGTTTCGGCGGCCGTGCAGGAACGGGTCGCCGACGCTCTCGAGCGGATGTTCGACGTCGAGATCGAGGCGGTCGACGTGACGGTGGAGCAGCTCGAGCGTGTCCGGTAGCGTCATCAGCCGCCGCGAGGCGCGGCGCGCCGCCGTCTTCATGCTCTTCCAGTGGGACGTCACCGGCAAGCCATTGGGGTCGCTCTACGAGGGGGAGGTCGACGGCTACACGCGCCGGCTCGCCGAGGCCGTGAGCGGGCACGCGGCCGCCCTCGACGCGCGCATCACGTCCGCTTCCGACGACTGGACCGCCGATCGCCTGGGCGCGGTGGAGCGCAACGTCCTCCGCGTCGCCCTCGAGGAGCTCGATGAGGGAGAGGTGCCGATGGAGGTCGTCCTCGACGAGGCGGTGACGCTTGCGAAGCGGTACGCGTCCGAAGATGCTGCGAGGCTGGTGAACGGCATCCTGGGCAAGCTCGTGCGGGAGGGACAAGCAAGTGAGCGCTGACGAGTCGTTGACGCGGGCCGAGGAGCTGCTGGCGCGGGTCGAGGCTGCGCGGCTCGAGTTGGAGCAGCTCAGCGAGGGAGAAGGTGGATCGCCCGAGCGGGCGATCGAGCTGCTCGGGGAGCTGTCGGAGCTGGCAAAGGCGGTCGAGGAGGAGCTGACGCGTGCGCAGAGAGCGGCAGAGGACGATGCACAGTCCTGACGAGTTGAAAGCGCTCGTCGACGAGGCGCTCGAGCGGCTCGAGCTGTGGCCGGAGCTGCACGGCCAGGCGACGTCCGTGCGCTACGCGCTCGAGGTCGGCGGCAAGCGCGTGCGGCCGCTGATCGCGCTCGCCGTCGGCGAGGCGCTCGGCGCGCCGGCCGAACAGATGATGCCGGCGGCGCTCGCGATCGAGCTCGTCCACACATTCTCGCTCGTCCATGACGACCTGCCTGCGATGGACGATGACGAGGAGCGGCGCGGCCATCCCTCGACGTGGAAGAAGTTCGGGGAAGGCGTAGGCGTTCTCGCCGGCGACGCGCTGCTCGCGGAGGCGTTCCGGCTTGCCGCACGGTACGAGTCGTCGGCAGTCGCGCGCGAGCTCGCCGAGGCGACGCTCGGCATGATCGGCGGTCAGTATCTCGACACGATGGTCGACGGCTACGACCTGGCGGCGGTGCACCGATTGAAGACCGGGCGGCTCTTCTACGGATCGGTGACGATGGCGCTCTGGGCAGCTGAGCTGCGTGAAGAGGAGCAAGTCCCGTGGCGGGCGTTCGCGGAGGAACTCGGGCTCCTGTTCCAGATCGTCGACGACATCCTCGACGCGGACGGCTACGTACGCGAGCACGGCTCCGATGGCGCGCGGCGTTACGCGGACGAGGCGGCGGAGCGGGCGCGTGCGCGGCTCGACGAGGTCGCAGCGGATACGACCGTCCTCCGCGACATCGTCGACGGACTCGCGGTGCGAACGGCATGAGCACGGCGGCCTCGACGTCGACCGTGTCGGAGAAGCGGAGCTGGCTCCCGCTCGGGATCCTCGGCGCTGCGCAGTTCGTGATGGTCCTCGACTCCAGTGTGATGAACGTCTCGATCTCGCAGATCGTCCACGACCTGGACACGTCGATCCAGGGCGTGCAGACCGCGATCACGATGTACACGCTCGTGATGGCGGCGTTCATGCTCGTCGGCGCCAAGCTCGGCGACATGTTCGGGCGCGACCGGATCTTCGCCATCGGTCTCGGCGTCTATGGGATCGGCTCGCTGACCACGGCGCTGAGCCCGAACCTCGCCGTATTGCTGTTCGGCTGGTCGCTGGTCGAAGGCCTCGGAGCCGTGATGGTGATTCCGGCGATCGCCGCTCTGATCGCGTCGAACTACGAGGGCAAGCAGCGCGCTTTGGCGTACGGCGTGATCGGCGGCGTCGCAGGCGCGGCGATCGCGGCCGGCCCGCTGATCGGCGGCTGGGTGACGACAGAGCTCAGCTGGCGCTACGTCTTCGCCGGCGAGACCGTGGTCGTCGTGGCGATCCTCCTCTTCCGGCGGCGGATGGCGCCGGCGGCGCCTGCCGAGCACAAGCCGAAGCTCGACGTCGTCGGCGCGGCGCTCTCTGCGCTCGGCCTCGGCCTGGCCGTGTTCGGGGTCCTGATGAGCAGTACGTGGGGCTGGGTCCAACCGAAGAATCCGCCGACGATCGGCGGGCACGAGCTGACGCCGTTCGGGTTCTCGCCCGTGCCGTTTCTCATCTTCGGCGGACTCGTTTTCATAGCGCTCTTCAGGTCATGGGAGGACCGCCGCGAGCGGCAGGGCAAGGACGTGCTGCTCCGGCGCGGGCTCGTGAAGATCCCGACACTCGGCGCCGGGCTCGGGACGCTCGGAGCGATGCAGCTCGTTCTGCTCGGAACGTTCTTCGTACTCCCGGTCTACCTCCAGGTCGTGCTCGGGTTCGACGCCTTCGACACGGGCAAGCGCCTGTTCCCGATGTCGGTCTCGATGCTGGTAGCGGCGCTCGCCGGGCCGCGGCTGGCCGGCCGCTTCGCGCCGAAATGGGTGTGTCAGATCGGGCTCGGCGCGATGACGCTCGCCGCGCTCGTCCTGATGGGGACGATCGACGTGACGCTGCACGGGACCGCCTTCGCGCTCTCGCTCGTCCTGTTCGGCATCGGCGCCGGGCTGCTGATGTCGCAGGTCGGCAACGTGATCATGTCGTCGGCGCCGCCCGAGAGCGCGAACGAGGCCGGCGGTCTCCAGGGGACGGCGCAGAACCTCGGCGCCTCGCTCGGCACCGCGCTGATCGGCGCGATCCTGCTCACGTCGCTGACGTCGAGCTTCGTCTCGCGCATCTCGGAGAACCCTGCGCTGCCGCAGGACGTACGCACGAGCATCGCGACGCAGGCCGAGCAGGGGATCGACGTTGTCCCGGTCGAGCAGGTGCAAAAGGCGGCGGTCGACGCGGGGCTCCCGCCGGACCAGGCGGACGCGCTGGCGGCCGACTACGGCAACGCGCAGCTCGACGGGCTGAAGCGGGCTCTGCTCGGGGTGGCGCTGCTCGCCGCGGCCGGGCTGTACTTCACGCGGCGGCTGCCCTCGAAACCGCTCGAGCCTGCGGCCCCGGCATAGCGTGGCGCGGAAGCGTCTCGACGTCCTCCTCGTCGAGCGCGGCCTCGCCGAGTCGCGGGCGCAGGCGCAGGCGCTCGTGCTCGCGGGGCTCGTTCTCGGCTACGACAAGCCGGGACAGCAGGTGGCGGAGGACGCCCAGCTCGAGGTTGAGCGGCCACCGCCGTACGTCTCGCGCGGCGGGGAGAAGCTCGCGCACGGGCTCGACGCACTCGGCGTGGATCCGGCCGGTCTCGACTGCGCCGACGTCGGCGCATCGACGGGCGGCTTCACCGACGTCCTCCTCCAGCGGGGCGCGAGGCGCGTTGTCGCGATCGACGTCGGCTACGGCCAGCTGCACCCGCGCCTCCGCTCCGATCCGCGCGTCACGGTGCTCGAGCGGACGAACGCGCGGACGCTGGACGAGCTCCCGTTCGCCCCGCAGCTCGCCGTGTGCGACGTCTCGTTCATCTCGGTCCGTCTCGCGCTCCCGCCGGTGCTGCGCCTGTGCGCGCCGGGCTGGCAGGCGGTCGTGCTCGTGAAGCCGCAGTTCGAGGCAGGCCGCGCCGACGTCGGCAAGGGAGGGGTCGTGCGCGACGACGAGGTGCGGCGGCGCGTCGTGCGCGAGGTCGCCGAGGCGGCGCTGTCGTGGCAGGCGAGCGTCCGGGGCGTCGTAGACTCGGGGCTCCCGGGGCCGAAGGGGAACCGGGAGATCTTCCTCCAACTCGCGAATTCCGAGCACCCGACTCTTCCCGATGACCTCGACGACCGAATCGAGCACGCACTCGCCGGTTGAGACCGCCGCGGTCGTCGCGCACGGCCGCGTCGACGTCGGGGAGGCCGTCGAGAAGGTGCGGACGGTGGCCGAGCGCGCCGGCGTGGAGCTCGTGGCCGACCCGGAGCGCGCGCAGCTCGCGGTGGCGGTCGGCGGCGACGGGACGATCCTGCGGACGCTCGCGCGGCTGCTCGGGACGGGCATCCCGGTGATCGGCATCAACTTCGGCCGCGTCGGCTTCCTCGCCTCGATCGCGCCGGAGCGGCTCGAGGAGGACCTGGCGCGGGTCTTCGCGGGCGAGTACCGGACGATCGAGCAGCCGACGCTCGAGGCGCAGCTCGACGGCGAGAAGTTCGTTGCCGTGAACGACGTCGTCGCCACGAGCTCGACGCTCGGGCGGATGATCGAGCTCGGCTGGGCGATCGCGGGCGAGGACCTCGGGGTCGTGTCCTGCGACGGGATGATCTGCTCGACGCCGTCGGGCTCGACGGCGTACAACCTCTCGAACGGCGGGCCCGTCCTCGTGCGTGGGCTGGACGCGATGGCGATCACGTTCATCGCGCCGCACTCCCTCGATGCGCGGCCGCTCGTCGTGCCGCGCGGCGCGGAGCTGACCGTGCGGAACGCGACGCCGGACGTCGGCGCCGCCGTCCTCGCCGACGGGCACCGGAGCGGCGACCTCGCGCCCGAGCGGACGCTCTCGATCCGCCTCGGCGAGCAGCGGAGCCTGCTCGCGACGCTGCCGGAGACGACGTTCTTCGGCCGCTACCGCGAGACCTTCACGTCCTAGTACCGTCCGCGACGGCCATGTCTCGGTATCAGATACCGAGACATGTCCAGAAGTGCGGGCGCGCGCGTCAATTGCGGGCCGAGGACGGGGGCTATCGTCCAAGACGGACCTGTCTTGGTATCAGTTACCGAGACGTGGCCGAAAGAGCCAATGGGCAGCGTCGGGCGGCGGGTCTACGATCGCTGCGTGCTCCGGCGTCTCCGTATCGAGAACCTCGTACTCATTCGCGAGGCCGAGCTCGAGCTTGCGCCCGGGCTGAACGCGATCACCGGGGAGACGGGTGCCGGGAAGACGATCCTCGCCCAGGCGCTCGGCTTGCTGCTCGGCGCGAAAGGCGACGACTCGTATGTCGGAGCCGCCGCCGAGGAGGCGTACGTCGAAGCGGAGCTCGATCTCTCCGACGACCTCGAGGAGCTCGCCGAGCTGCGACCCGAGGACGACGACGCGCTCGTCGTCTCGCGTCGCGTCTTCGCCGACGGCCGGACGCGGGCGTATGCGTGGGGACGCGCGGCTGCGCGCGAGGACGTCGCCGCCGCCGTCGAGCGCGTGGTCGCGATGTCGGGCCAGTTCGAGCAGCGCCGGCTCGCGCGGCCGTCGTACCAGCTCGAGGTGCTCGACCGCTTCTGTGGGGACGAGCAGCTCGCCCGTCGCGCGGCTGCGCGGACGGCGTGGCGCGACCTGCAGGCCGCCCGGCGCCGCCATGAAGAGCTGACTGCGAATGCGGCCCTTGCCGAGGAGCGCCTTGCAGAGCTCCGAGCACTCGTGGAGGACACGGAGGGGATGGAGGCCGGGGAGGAGGACCGGCTCCGCACCGAGCGCGAGCGGCACCGGCACGTCGCCGAGCTCGCTGCCGGAGCGGCCGCGGCAGCAGCGGCGCTCGCCCCCGACGACGGCGAGGGGGCCACCGGCCACGTCGCGCTCGCGGAACGCGCAGTCGCGCCGCTGGAACGCCTCGCGCCCGAGCTGCAGCTTGCCGGAGACGAGCTGCGCGACGTCGAGCTCCGGCTGCGCGAGACCGTCTCCGACCTCCACGCCTTCCTTGCCTCGCTCGAGGCGGAGCCGGGTCGCCTCGAAGAGCTCGAGGCCGAGCTCGACCGAATCGCAGAGGCGAAGCGCCGGTTCCGCTGCGCGACTTACGACGAGCTGCTCGCGCAACGGGAGGAGGCGAGCGCCGAGCTCGCGGCCCTCGAGGACGGCTCCGACCCGGCCGAGATCGCTGCGCGCGAGCTCGCCGACGCCGAGGCGGGTGTCGAGGCGCTCACGCTCGAGCTTCGAGCCGAGCGCAACGCAGCCGCGCCCGCATTCGCCGACGCAGTGGCCGCCGAGCTGCGCGGCGTCGGCATGGGCGAGGGCGAGTTCGTCTGCGAGCTCCGAGAGCGCGACGAAGCCGGAGCGACCGGAGGAGACGAGGCCGTCTTCCTCGTCCGCCCGAACGCGGGGCTGCCGTTCGCGCCCGTCGCGGAGACAGCCTCGGGCGGAGAGCTCTCGCGAATCGCGCTCGCCATCGCAGCAGTCGCCGGCGGAGACACGCTCGTCTTCGACGAGATCGACGCGGGCATCGGCGGCGAGACGGCGCACGCCGTCGGTGGATTGCTCCGGCGTCTCGCCGAGCACGCCCAGGTGGTGACGATCACGCACCTCCCGCAGATCGCGGCCCTCGCCGACCGCCACTTCCGCGTGGAGAAGACTCCCGGAGACCCGACGCACACGCGAATCGAGCAGCTCGGCGGCGAGGAGCGGAAGACGGAGCTCGAGCGCATGCTCGGGGGACAGGAGTTCCTTGCCGCGGTACGAGGCTAGGCGGACCCTGCCGGCGCCCGTCGAGGAGGTGTGGGCGGTGCTCGCCGAGCCTGCCCGCTGGCCCGAATGGTGGCCCGGCCTCGTGGCAGCCGAGCCGACGGTGCGGCGGGCGCTCGCTCCCGGCGCGCACTGGCAGCTCGAGGGGACGAACAGGCCGAGCCTGGGCCGACGCCCGCAGCTCGGAGGGTCGCTCCTCGTCCTCGAGGTCGTGCCGCTCCGGCGCATTGCCTTCCAGCTGACCGGCGAGCGCGCCGACGTCGAGCTCGACCTCGTGCCGGTCGAGGACGGCGAGACGCAGGCCACGCTCGGCGTCGACGCTCCACGCTTCGGCGGCATGGGGCGGACCGTCCCGTCGCAGGCCCTGGCGGGGCTCGCCGAGCTCGTGCGGCCGGCCGCCGCCTAGTGGGTCACGGCTCGGCGCGGCTGGCCGCGGGAAACCCCGACTCGTAGGCAAGGGCCACGGCCTGCGTTCGGCTATGAACGCCGAGCTTGTGGAGGATCCGCTGGACGTGCGTCGCGACGGTCTTGGGGCTGATCACGAGCTCGCCGGCGATCTGGTTGGCCGAGAGACCCTCGGCGAGTAGTCGCAGCACTTCGCTCTCTCGGGGTGTGAGTTGGCTGAGTTGGTCGCCCGCGGGCGTGCTCGACGTCGGCCACGCCCGCGTCGTCAACCGGCGGACACGTGCGATCAACTCGTCTGTATCGACAGGCTTGACGACGTAGTCGTCGCCGCCGACGAGGAGTCCCGCGACCTTGTCGGCCGGCTCCTTGCGCTCGCCGCTGACGAAGACGATTGGCAGATCTGTCCCGTGCTCGTCTTTCAGTTCGCGACAGATCTCATAGCCGGTGGCGCCGGGAAGGATGACGTCCAGGAGCACCGCTGTGGGTCGCTCCTCACGCGCTGCATCGATCGCCGCCTCTCCCGTCGACGCCTGGCGTGTGACGAAGCCCGCCCGCTCGAACGCCTCCGCGACGAATGCCCGATGGCACTCGTCGTCGTCGACGATGAGGAGCGACCGCTTGGCTCGGTCGCACGAAGTCATCTCGCCCTGCGGCCTGATACACCGAACGCGGTAATCCAAAACGTCAGCCGACGCAGTAGGCACCTCGGCTACGTGCGCTGCCGAACACGCTGTAGGCGAAAGATGATGGGAATCGCTCTCGCGGCCGAAGGGCGTTAGTCCCTACTCTCGCTCCGCGTCCTAGCGCTGCCTCGAGGCAGCCCAGACTGGCGATGGTTGTTGCGGCGCCGGGACCAGATGATCTGAGACAGCCAGATCCACATGGGAAGCAAATCGACAGGGGGGAACATGAGCAGAAGATTGCTTTTCGCCGCGCTTGCCGCGATCGCCGCGAGCTTCGTGGTGCTCGTGGCGGCAGCCGGCGCCGACACGCTCGGACCGATCACGTTCGAGATGTCGCAGGGCTACGTGATGGGCGACATCAACATGCAGCCTCTGACCAACGACCTACCGAACGGCAAGTGGGAGAAGTCCGGTCCGTATGACGCACAGGTTGCTTCAGTCGCAGCCTTCCCCGCCGCTGCCGGATACGGGTTCGTGGGGCAGGCGTTGCGGATCTCGGACGCCATGACGAGCGGGAGTTTCGGCGACCAGACCTTCTCGCCCGGCTTGGCCGACGAGGCAGGCGAGAAGACGGCCGACAACGCCGGCCTGTCCGGCGGGCTCCGCCAGCCGACTCTCACGGCGAGCTTCATGATCGGGACGACGCAGGCCACTGAACAGCCCGGCCTCCACCTTGCGGTCAGCCCGGATCGCGGCGACGGCTCGCGGATGAGCTACCTCCGGTTCGAGGACCAGTCGAACGGCGTGCACGTGTTCTTCGACGACGTGAAGGACCCCGGCCCGGTCGGCCACGTGGCGGACTTCCGTGAGAGCGACATCGCCACCCTCGATCGAACACAGTCGCACGTGATCACGTTCCAGATCACCTTCAAGGACGGCCCGCACAACGACCAGGTCCAGATCTACATCGACGGCAAGAAGAAGAAGGATGGCACGACCTGGGAGGATTACTACCGCTACGACCCGGAGCAGACGCCGTCGGGGAACAAGGTCCCGACGGTCGACAAGCTGCTGTTCCGCGAGAGCGGCACCGCGAACCCGCTGGATGCGGGTAAGGGGTTCCTGATCGACCGTGTGCTCCTGACCTCTTCGGGACGCACGACGTAGCAGAGGCGACACCGAACGACGCGCCAAGGCGCCGGCAGCTTCGCGAGTGCCGGCGCCTTTGGCGAGAGCTGAACCCCGCCGGCTAGGTTCCAGCCGTCCCCGCTGCTACCCTGAAATCCCGTGAGCGCGCGGGCCCCGAAGTACGTCTTTGTGACAGGGGGCGTCGTCTCGGCTCTGGGGAAGGGAATCGTGGCCGCTTCGCTCGGCCGACTGCTGAAGGCGCGCGGCCTGCGCGTCCAGCTCCAGAAGTTCGATCCGTACCTCAACGTCGACCCGGGCACGATGAGCCCCTTCCAGCATGGTGAGGTCTTCGTCACCGAGGACGGCGCCGAGACCGACCTCGACATCGGCCACTACGAGCGCTTCGTCGACGAGAACTTCCTTCGCAGCGCGAGCCACAGCGCCGGCGCGATCTGGGACACCGTCCTGCGCAAGGAGCGCAAGGGCGACTTCCTCGGCGCGACGGTGCAGGTGATCCCGCACATCACGAACGAGATCAAGGCGCGCATCCGCCGCGCCGCCGAAGCGACCCCTGCCGACGTCGTCATCTCGGAGATCGGCGGCACCGTCGGCGACATCGAGTCTCAGCCGTTCCTCGAGGCGATCCGCCAGTTTCGGCGGGAGGTCGGCCCCGAGAACGTGGTGTACGTCCACGTGACGCTCGTCCCGTTCATCGAGGCGGCCGGCGAGCTCAAGACGAAGCCGACGCAGCACTCGGTGAACGAGTTGCGCCGCATCGGCATCCATCCCGACGTCGTCGTCTGCCGCTCGCACGAGGAGCTCTCGCGCGACATCCGCGACAAGATCGCGCTCTTCGCCGACGTCGACCC
>DATBAH010000063.1:0-16716 GCA_036271615.1 Gaiellaceae bacterium | reverse complement strand
GTGAGGGCTGGATCTCGTGAGCGAGTTGTTCCTCGTCGAGGCGGTTAACGACGCGCTCCACGTCGAGCTCGCGCGCGACGAGACCGTGATGGTGCTGGGCGAGGACGTCGGCCGCGCGGGCGGCGTCTTCCGCGCCACCGCCGGCCTGCGCGAGCGATTCGGCGAGAACCGCTGCGTCGACACGCCGCTCGCCGAGGCGGGAATCCTCGGCAGCGCCATCGGGCTCTGCATGGCCGGCTGGCGGCCGGTCTGCGAGATGCAGTACGACGCGTTCTCGTATCCCTGCCTCGACCAGCTCATCACCCACGTCGGCCGCTACCGCTGGCGCACCGGCGGCAAGATGGAGTTCCCGCTCGTCGTGCGTATGCCGTACGGCGGCGGCGTGCGCGCGCCCGAGCTCCACGACGACTCGCCGGAGGCGTACTACGTCCACACGCCGGGCGTGAAGGTCGCGATCCCGTCGACGCCTGCGGACGCGAAAGGGCTGCTGGCGGCGGCGATCCGCGACCCCGATCCGGTCGTCGTCCTCGAGCCGAAGCTCATCTACCGGGGCGAGAAGCAGGAGGTGCCCGAGGGCGAGCACGTCGTCCCGCTCGGGCAGGCGCGGCTCGCGCGGGAGGGGACGGACGTGACGCTCGTCGCCTACGGCGCGATGGTGCCGGTGTGCGAGCGCGCGGCGGACGCGCTCGACGGCGAGGCGTCGGTCGAGGTGCTCGACCTGCGGTCGCTCCGGCCGCTCGACGAGGACGCGCTGCTCGCTTCCGCGGCGAAGACGGGCCGCGTCGTGGTCGTGCAGGAGGCGCCGCGCACCGCGGGCTTCGGAGCCGAGATCGCCGCAATCCTCGCCGAGAAGGCGATCCTCGACCTTCGCGGCCCCGTCCTGCGGGTGACGGGCTTCGACGTTCCATATCCGTACTGGAAGATCGAGGACCGCTACATGCCGTCGGTCGAACGGGTCGCCGGTGCCGCCCGGAAGCTCCTCCAGTTCTGACGATGCTGGAAGCGCCGCCGGCAAAGCCGCCGGCGCCCGGCGAGAAGACCCCGCCGCCGAAGCCGGCGGTGGGCGCCTCAGGATCTGGCTCGAGCGCGGCGAGTCGGGCTACTGGCTGCGCGACGCGGCGAGCGGTGACCCCATCAAGTGGGGCGACCCGCGGGTCCGGGTGGTGAAGCTCGCAGGCGCGTCGTACCGCGCCGACGCGCTGCAGGACGACGCGTTTGCACCTGGTCGGCGCCTCGCGCTCGTCCCGGAGCCCGAGAACGAGCACGACCCGAACGCGGTCGCGGTCTGGGACGCCGAGCGGCGCCTCCAGGCCGGCTACGTCCCCGCCGAGATCGCGCCGGAGCTCGGGGGCGACGAGCAGGCGGTCTCGCTGTGGGAGTTCCGCGGCGAAGACGGGCAGCGGATCGGCTTGCGCGTCCTGCTCGCGCCTGCCGCTGCCTGGATCCAGGAGCCGCGCGGATGAAGGGCTGGTTCTCACGCGACTACGAGCCGGTCGAGACGGTCGACCCGGGTGGGTCGGTCTCGTTCCAATCGCGGAACGCAGGCTGGAAGTGGGATCCGGTGAACGTCAGCGACCGTCCCGCCGGCGCGGGCCACGCGCTCGAGGGGCCGTTTGCGGTGCGCGGCGCGCGGGCGGGCCAGACGCTCGTCGTGCGGGTCGACGAGGTGACGCCGCGGCCGTGGGGCGAGACGTGGGCGGAGGGCGAGGGCTTCGTCTGGCAACTCGATGGCGACTGGTGGCAGCTCGGCGGGCGCGGGGTTCGCTCGGCGCCGTTCCTCGGCGTGATCGGGATGCCTCCGCCGGAGCCGGGCGAGCACTCGACGATCCCGCCGCGGCGTTGGGGCGGGAACATCGACTGCAAGGAGCTTGTCGCCGGCACGACCCTCTATCTCCCGATTCCGGTCGACGGGGCACTGCTGATGGCGGGCGACGGCCACGGTGCGCAGGGCGACGGCGAGGTGTCCGGAACCGCGATCGAGTGCCCGCTCGACCGCGCGACCCTCACGCTCGACGTCGACGATCGCAAGCTGCGCTCGCCGATCGCGCGGACCGGGGATTCCTGGCTCGCGTTCGGCTTCGACGAGGATCTCGACGCCGCCGCCGAGCAGGCCACCGAGACGGTGCTCGACCTGATGGAACGCGAGCTCGGGGTCTCGCGCGCGGAGGCGCTCGCGCTTGCGAGCGTGGCGGTCGACCTGCGAGTGACGCAGGTGGTCAACCAGCTCAAAGGCGTTCACGCCGTCCTTCGAGACGACGCGATCCGCTAGAACTGCGCCTCGTGGCCTACGAGTTCAAGCTGCCAGACCTCGGCGAGGGACTGACCGAAGGCGAGATCGCCCGCTGGCTCGTCGTGGAGGGCCAGGACGTCGCCGAGGACGAGCCGCTCGTCGAGATCGCGACGGACAAGACCACGGTCGAGATCCCGTCGCCGGCGAGCGGGACCGTCTCCCGGATCCTTGTCCCCGAGGGCGACGTCGTCCCGGTCGGCACCGTCCTCGTCGTGATCGGCGGCGACGGTTCGGGACACGTCCCGGTAACTGATACCGAGACCCGTCCGCAACGGACAGCTTCTCCGCCTGCGTCTCCGGCCGAGAAGGTCCGTGCCACGCCGCTGGTCCGCAAGGTCGCAACCGAGCTGGGCGTCGACCTGGCGCGGGTTACGGGTACCGGTCAGCAGGGCCGGATCACGGAGGAGGACGTCCGCGCGGCGGCCTCTTCTGGACCTGTCTCGGTATCTGATACCGAGACACGTCCCGAGGGGACACGTGTACCGCTGCGGGGAGTCCGTCGGCAGATGTTCGAGCACCTGACGCGCGCGCACCGCGAGATCCCGGCCGTGACCTGGGTCGAGGAGTGCGACTTCTCGGACGTCGAGCTGAAGCGGCTCGTCCCGCTCGTGCTCCAGGCCGTCACGGAATCCCTCCACGAGTTCCCCGAGCTCAACGCGCGCGTCGAGGACGGCGAGCTCGTGCTGCTCGATCGCTACGACATCGGGATCGCCGTGCAGACCGAGCAGGGTCTCGTCGTCCCGGTCGTCCACGGCGCCCACCAGCTCTCGCTCGACGGGCTCGACGCCGAGGTGCGGCGGCTCGCGGAGGCGGCGCAGGAAGGAACGCTGAAGCCGGAAGAGCTCCGGGGTGGCACGTTCACCGTCACGAGCGCCGGCAAGGCTGCCGGCCTCTTCGTGACGCCGCTGATCAACCATCCGGAGGTGGCGATCCTCGGCATCCACCGGATCGAGGAGCGCCCCGTCGTGCGGGACGGCGAGGTGGTCGTTCGCCGGATGGGGAACGTCTCGGTCACGTTCGACCATCGCGTGATCGACGGCAAGCGCGCCGCCGAGTTCGGTCTCGCCGTGATCGCGCGGCTCGAGCGCTAGGCCGCGACTTCGCCGAGGTACGGCTCGAGCATCGACTCGATCCGCGGCGCGGTTGCGCGCCCGTCGAGCCGCGAGACGACACGCCTCTCCACCACGAGCGCGAGCGCCGGCACCTGCTTCACCCTGAACCTCTCGGCGAGGTCGGGCCGGTCGTCCACGTCGACCTTGCTGACGCGGAGACGGCCGCGCTCCTTCCGGGCGATGTGGGCGAGCAGGCTCTCCATCCGCCGGGCGGGGCCGGAACGGTGGGACGTGAAGAAGACGAGGTGCGGGTTTTCGTCGCGGGTCACTGGGCCTCCTAAAACGGGCGTCTGCGCGAACAACGGACGAGCTGCGCGCGCGGTTACGGTTCTCCCGTGGGCTCCTGGTATTGGATCGGAGTGAGCGCGGGCCTCGGAGGCGCGGTCGGCGTCCTCCTCGCCGGTTTCGGCAGCGGCGGACGCGGATCGAGAATCGCCGTCATCCTGCTCGCCGGAGCGGCGGGTGCCGGCATCGGCTTCGCGATCGGGAACTGGCAGTCGGGCGGCTGGGGTGACCGCGCCGCCGGAATCGCCGGCGGCCTCGCCGGAGCGGTCGGCGCGACGCAGACCGTGAGCGGTGCGCTCAGGCGCGGCGGCACGCGGGTCGCCACGGGGGCGCTCGTCGCGGGCGCCGCGATCGTCGTTGCGGCACTCGCCTGGATCCCGGCTGCCGGGTATCTGATCGTGCTCGCGCTGCTGGCTCTCTTGCCGCTGCTGAGGCGTGCGCGTCCCGAGCGGTACGCCGGTTTGCGGACGCTCGCCCGCGACGAGTAGGCCTGCGGCGTGCAGAAGAAGCTTGTCCTCATCGTCGTCGACGGTATGACCCCGGCGGCATTCGAGCGCGCAGTCGAGAGCGGCCGCGCGCCGGCTCTGTCCTTCCTCGCCGAGCACGGCGACTACCGGCTGGCCACGTCGGTCTTTCCGTCGCTGACCCCGGTCTGCCTCTCGTCGATCGCGACCGGCGCCGGGCCGGGCACCCACCACATCCCGTCGCTCGTCTGGTGGAGCCGACAGGAGCGCCGGATCGTGGAGTACGGCTCCTCCTTCGCGGCGGTGCGCGCGGCCGGGCTCACGCAAGGGCTGCTCGACACGATCTTCAACATGAACGCGCGCCACCTCTCGAAGAACGCGGTGACGATCTACGAGGCGCTCGAGGACGCCGGCTTCGTCGCGGGCGCAGTGAACATCACGTGCTATCGCGGTCACAACCGCTACCTGCCAACCGTCCCGGGCCTGAACCGCGCTGCCTACGGTCCGCGCCGCTTCTTCTTCTACGGCCTCTTCGAGTCGGACCGGACGGGAGCGCCCTTCGCCGTGCGCAGCCGCCGGGCCGGCTCGGTCGACGCGTACGCCGCCGCCGTCGGGCGCTGGCTCGTCACGCGCGACGGCTTCGACTTCCTCGCCTTCTATCTCTCGGGCTACGACTTCGCCTCGCACGCCGACGGACCGGACGGCCCCACCGCCGACCATGCTCTCGAGCAGGCCGACTCGGAGATCGGCACGCTCCTCGAGGCGGCCGGCGGGCCGGACGAGTTCCTCGAGCGCTACGCCGTCGTCCTCCTCTCCGATCACGGCCAGACCCGGGTCGAGCGGGCCGGACGGCTGGAAGAGCCCTTCGCGGACCTTGCCCGCGAGGTCGTCGTCACCGCGTCGAATCGGGCGGGTCAGGTCTATCTCCGCCCGGGGGCTCGCGTCGACGCCGCCGGGCTCGCGCAGCGGCTCGACGGCTTCCCGGCCGTCGACGTCACGCTCCGCAGCGACGGAGGTGAGGTCATCGCCCGACGCGACGGCGTCGATCTGCCCGTCGACAAGTTGGAGCATCCGGACGCCGCCTGGCGGGCGCGCTCGGCGCTCGCGAATCCGAACGCGGGCGAGCTGCTCGTCTCGGCGGCGGAGGGCTGGGAGCTCGCCGATCTCGGCGGTCGCCACCATGCGGGCGGCGGCAGCCACGGCTCGCTCGTCGCGGGCGACTCCCTCGTGCCGCTGGTCACCGTCGGGCTTCAGGCGCAGCTTCACCGGATCACGGACGTCGCTCCGGCGGTGCTCGAGCACTTCGGCGTCGCGGCGCCGGCGTCGATGGAGGCGCCCGCGGGTGTCGGCTGACGACCGGGCTCGGATGGTCGAGCGGCAGCTGCGTCGCCGCGGGATCGAGGACGAGCGGGTACTCGCGGCGATGGGCCGCGTGCCGCGCGAGCTCTTCGTCCCCCCCGAGGTCCGCGAGGCTGCGTACGCCGACGCCGCGCTGCCGATCGGCGCGGAGCAGACGATCTCGCAGCCCTACATGGTCGCGCTCATCTGCGAGACGCTCGCGCTGCGGGGAACGGAGCGGGTACTCGACGTCGGCACGGGCTCCGGCTACCAGGCCGCCGTGCTCGCCGAGCTCGCCGCGGAGGTGCACACCATCGAGCGGATCCCCGAGCTCGCGGAGCGCGCACGCGCGAATCTCGCCGCAGCGGGCTACGGGGATCGCGTCCAGCTGCACGTCGGCGACGGCACGCGCGGCGTTCCGGAGTGCGCGCCGTTCGCCGCGGTCGCAGTCGCCGCCGCCGCGCTCGAAGCGCCGCCGGCCCTGTACGAGCAGCTCGAGCCGCGCGGCCGCCTCGTCGTCCCCGTGGGCGGCTCCGACGGGCAGTGGCTCGAGGTCGTCGTGCGGACGCCTGAAGGGCCCGCCGTCCTGCGCACCGTCCCCTGCCGCTTCGTCCCGCTGGTCGCGGGCCGGTAGGCAGACGAGTTTTCGTGGCAGCCGATCGGTGAGGAACGATGGAGGAATGGGGTCGCGGTCCGCCATCGAGCTGCTGCAACTCCCGGTGCAGCTCAACGGGATCCGCCTCGGCAGACCGATCGACCTGCTGCTCGACAGCGCAGAGTGGCGCGCGCTCGGCTTCGTCGTGCTCTGCGGCGACGAGAGCCGGCGCTTCCTCGTCTTCGCTGCGGCGGACCTGCAGGAGGACGCGATCGACGTGCGGTCGGCCCTTCTGCTGCTCGACGACGTCGAGTTCTACGCGGACCGCTCGCGATCCCTGCGCGAGCTGTTGGGCGGCGACGTCGCGAACGGACGCGGAGAGCTGTGCGACCTCCTCCTTGCGCCGGACGGCGGCGTCGAGGCGCTCCTCGTGGACCAGGACGGCGCCGTTTGCGAGGTCCGGCCGGCTGACACGACGGTCGAAGCCGGGCACGTTTCCCCGGCACGTGGCTGAGGAGAAGCTACCCTCGCGTTCGACCGTGGAGCGTCCGGCCGCCACTCTCGAGCCAGCTCGGCCGCGCGTGCTCGCGTCGCTTCGCTCCGTCCGCAACTGGCAGCAGCTCGGGAAGTTCTGCGCAGTCGGCGCGGTCGGCTACCTGATCAATCTCGCGGTCTACGACGCGCTGCTGCATGCGGGGCTCCACTATCTGCTCGCCGCGACGTGCTCGTTCTTCGTCGCCGTCACGAGCAACTACACGTGGAACCGGCTCTGGACCTTCCGGGAGCATCGGGGTCACGTCGGCATCCAGGGGATGCGCTTCCTCCTCGTCTCGCTTGCCGCGCTCGGGGCGAACCTGGCGGTGCTCCATCTCCTGGTCGTGTACGGAGGACTCGGCAGGCTCCTGGCGCAGGCCGTCGCCATCGTCCTCGTGACGCCGCTCAACTTCGTCGGGAACAAGCTCTGGTCGTTCCGCCGTGCGAAGCCGTAGCCTCCTCGCCGTCGCGGTAGCCGCGCTCGCGGCGGCCCTGTTCGCTCCCTCGGCGCTCGCGTCGACGAGCACGACGTCGACCGGACCGACCTTCGACGGGAAGGGTCGGCTCGTCCAGACGCCGCTCGTTCCCGCCCACCGGCGCACGTCGCTCACCGAAACTCAGGCGCTGCGGATCTTCGAGCGCGACCCGAAGGTCGCGGGCTGGCTCACGCGCTACCCGCACTCGGGCCGCAGCCACGCGGCCTCGTACGACGCGAAGAGCGGCGACTGGACGGTCAAGATCTCGTGGGGGAACGCCGGCGAGATCGCGCAGGGGACGGTGGTCGACTCGACCGGCGAGGTGAGCGAGGCGTTGACCGGACCACAGGTGGCGTGGGGGATGGCGCGCGGGTCGCCCGGCGCGTTCGGCGGCACGGCGATCAACAACCCGTGGATCTGGGGAGCGTTCTGCCTCATCTTCCTGGTCGGGCTCGGCGACTGGAAGCGGCCGTTCTCGCTCCGCAACCTCGACCTGTTGTTCCTCCTCTCGCCGACGGCATCGCTGTGGTTCTTCAACCACGGCCACGTGTTCGCGGCGGTGCCGCTCTTCTACCCGCTGCTCGTCTGGGTGGTTCTCCGCTCGACGTGGATCGGCATCCGCAACCGGGGCACACCGGGCGCGCCGCGCTGGCCGGTCTGGGTGCTGCTCGGCGCGACGATCTTCCTCGCCGGCTTCCGCGTCGGGCTCAACGTCGAGCGCTCCAACGTCATCGACGTCGGCTACTCGGGCGTCATCGGCGCCGAGCGGATCGTCCACGGAACTGCACCCTGGGGGAACTTCCCGGTGGAGAAGACGGCTCCGAACGGGAAGCCGCTCAAGGCCTGCGGTACCGCCGACTCCTCGGGCGAGATCCGCGACTGGATCCAGACGAACGGGCGGTGCGAGAGCGCCAATCCCGAAGGCGACACCTACGGGCCGGTCGCGTACGAGTCGTACATCCCCGGCTGGGCGCTCCTGGGCTGGAGTGGAAAGTGGGACGACCTGCCGGCCGCGCACTTCACCGCGATCGCGTTCGATCTCCTGACGCTGCTCGGCCTCTACCTCGTCGGGGTCCGCTTCGGCGGCCAGCGGCTCGGCGCCGTGCTCGCGTTCGCCTGGGCGGCGTATCCCTTCACCCAGTACGTCTCGAACTCGAACACGAACGACGCGATCATGCCCTGCTTCCTGGTCTGGGGGTTCTGGCTCATCACGAGACCGGTGGCCCGTGGGGTCCTCGCGGCCTTGTCGGGCTGGACGAAGTTCGCCTCGCTGCTCGTCGTGCCGCTATGGCTGACCTATCCGGGACGGAGGCCGAGCAAGGGGTTCGTGTTGGGCTTCGCGGCCGCCACGCTCGCGGCCTTCTCGATCCTTCTCCTGGCCCCGGACCCGTTCCACGAGGCGCACGTGTTCTGGACGCGGACGGTCGGCTTCCAGATCGGACGTGCGGCGCCGTGGTCGCTGTGGGACTGGGGCCAGTACCACGCGCGCGGGCTGCCCGATCTCCACATCCTGCAGCACGTCCTCCAGGCACTGCTCCTCGTCGGGGCTGTCGCGGCCGCCTTCTTCCCGCGCCACAAGTCGCCGCTGCAGCTCGCCGCGCTCACGGCGGCGCTCCTCGCCGGCTTCGAGCTCGTCGTGACGTACTGGCTCTACACGTACATCCCGTGGTTCTACCCCTTCGCCGCGGTCGCCCTCCTCGCGCCGGCGGTGCCGTTGCGGCAGCTGGTGACGCAAGAGTCCGAGAGACCGGCCGTGACTCCCACCGGCGAGCCGTACCGGGATCGGGAGATCGCAGTCCCAGGACCGGCGTCCTGAACCACCACGTCTAGGTGCCAGGCACCGAGCCATGTCCCGAAGAGACATGGCAGCGCGGGAGTTCCCTGCTCACAGGCGCCTTTCGACGACCGTCCTGTCCCGAAAGGACATGTCCTGGTGCCTGGCACCGAGACGTGGCTCTTCGGGGCAGGAGCGGCGCCCCGCTTCGAGCTCGTCAGGCCGGGATGCGGACGAGCTCGATCGCCTCGGCACGCCCCGCGTCGGTGCACGTGACGAGGGCGCCCTCCAGCCGCACGTCGCCTTCCGCCGGCTCGAACCGGACGGGTAGGCGGGTCCGCATCCGGGCGATCGCGAGCTCGGACCGGACACCGATCACCGAATCGTGCGGGCCTGTCATCCCCGCGTCGCTGAGGGCGGCGGTGCCGCCGGGGAGGATGCGCGCGTCGTTCGTCTGGATGTGGGTGTGCGTGCCGATGACGGCGGTGACGCGGCCGTCGAGCCACGTCGAGAGCGCGACCTTTTCGCTCGTCGCCTCGGCGTGGAAGTCGACGACGACGACAGGCGCTGCGGCGCGTGCCTCGACGACGAGCTCGTCGACCAGCTCCCACGGCGAAACGGGCGTCGGCAGGAAGAGCTGGCCGAGCAGGTTGAGCACGGCGACGGCGACGCCGTTCCGCGCCTCGACGACGGCCATCCCGTGGCCCGGCGCCTCGGCGCCGGAGTTCGCAGGCCGGATCACGCGCTCGCTGGCGGCGAGGTAGGCGGCGATCCCGCCGCGGCGGTAGGTGTGGTTGCCGAGCGTGACCACGTCGGCTCCGGCCGCGAGGAGCTTGTCGGCGAGCTTGCCGGTGATCCCGGCGCCGTCGGCCGCGTTCTCGCCGTTGACGATCGCGAGGTCGGCGTCGTACCGCTCGCGCAGGCCGGGGAGGTGCTCCTCCACGGCGCGCCGTCCCGGGACGCCGAAGACGTCCGCAAGGAAGAGGATCTTCAAGGCGTTGTTTCCCGCTAGCCGGTCGTGAGCACGGGCGCCGTGCGGACTTCGACGGTCACATGGTTCCCGGCGTCGTTCGTATAGCGCGCGAGGGCCTGCCGCTCGACGGCCGCGAGGTCCGCGACCCGGCCGAGCTTCGTCGCGCCGCTGACGACGGAGGTGCCGACCGTGAGCGCGGGGTCCGCGATCAGTTGGGTCACCGCGACCACGAGTGACGGAGCGGTCTGCGGCTGGATGTCGATCTCGGAGCCGTACTTCTTCCCCTCGACGACGAACGGCCGGATCGCGACGACCGTGCCGTCCACGGGCGAGTAGACGTCGCTGCCGATCGGCGCGCCGACGTCGAGTGCGGAGGTGCCGCCGCCGGCAAGCTGGTACCACTTCGGGGAAGCGTCGCCGCCGCCGAAGATGCCGTGCACGACCCGCTGCACGACCCCCTCGTTCGCCTGGTGACCGACCGGGTCGAGGGTGAGGGCGCCGTCGCCCGCGGAGTGGTAGCCGATCGCGGTCAGGCGGCTCTGCGAGATCGGGATCTGGAGGCGCACCGGCCCACGCAGCGCGACGATCTCGGTCGCCGGCCGCGTCTGGGCGACGGTCGCCTGGCTCTGGCGCGGGATGATCGCCGACACCCGATTCGTCGCACCGCCGAACGCGGTGAGTCCGAGCGCCACGAGGAAGACCGCGGCAAGCAGGACGAGGAGGGCGACCCGGCGCGCCCGGCGCGCAGCACGCGCGCGTTGGCGTTCGACCCGCCGCCTCCCTTTGGGGCGCGAGGACGGCATGTCGCGCGGCACCTTATCGCACCTCAGCGGGTCGTCCCAGAGATCGAGCGCCAAATTTCCCTGGATCCGTGGGGTGGCAGCGTTACCATCGATCGCATGCCGCCGTCCCGGCCGGTAGCCATCGAGATCCCGCGCTGGACGCAGCTCGTGCTGCTGCCGATAGTGCTGTTGCTCGTCTGGGCTCTTGCGGGAGCGGTGCGTCACGTGCTCTTCCTCTTCCTCATCGCGCTGCTCATCGCGCTGCTCCTCAACCCCCTCGTGCGCGGATTGGGGCGCGCGCGGATCCCGCGCGGTCCGGCGGTTGCGTTCGTCTATCTCGCGTTCGCAGCCGTTGTCGCACTGGCGATCCTCGCTCTCGCCACGGTGGTCGTGCAGCAGACGCGCAGCGCCTCCCACCGGGTGGACCACTACTTTACGGTCGATTCCGGACACCCCGCCAAGACGGGTGCCGAGCAGGATCTCGGGCGCTTCCAGGACTGGCTCGACCGGCACCACCTGAGCAGCGTCCACGTCGAGCACCAGGGCCAGAAGTTCCTCAACCAGGTCGGGACGAACGACGTCCAGAGGTACACGACGAGGGCACTTCGGTGGGCCGAGGGGGCCGGCGTCGCCGTCTTCACGCTGCTCTTCGACGCCCTGCTCATCGTCGTCGTCTCGATCTACATGCTGCTCGACCTGCAGCGGCTGACGGAGGCGGTCGACCGACGCTTCCCGCCGCACGGGCGCGGTGGGCTGGTCGTACGCATGGAGCAGGCGGTGGCGAGCTACGTCAAGGGCCAGTTCCTGCTCTCGCTGATCATCGGCGTGAGCGTCGGGCTCGGACTGTGGATCCTCGGGATGGTCGGACTCATGCCCAATGGGCAGAAGTACGCCGCCGCATTCGGCGCCTGGGCGGCGTTCACGGAGCTCATCCCGTACATCGGGCCGTGGCTCGGCGCCGTACCCGCAGTGCTTTACGCACTCGTTCAGCACCCGCTCTCGGCGCTCTGGGTCGGGCTCCTCTTCCTCGGCATCCAGCAGCTCGAAGGGCACGTCGTCGTGCCGAAGGTGATGGGGCACACGTTGCGCCTCCACCCGCTGCTCGTGATCTTCGGCCTGCTCGCCGGAGGCGAGATCTACGGGTTCCCGGGGATCCTCATCGCGCTGCCGCTGCTTGCCGCCCTGCGCGCTGCGTGGGAGTTCTTCTCGGAACGCGTCACCTTCCAGAAGTGGGAGGCGGGGGAGACCGAGCTCATCGAGATCGGCCTCGAGCCCGAGCCGAAGGACGAGCACGTGCCCGAGACGCCGCCGGCCCGCGCGTCCTGAACGACGAGCGGCGTACCATCCCGGCGTGAGCTCGTTCCCGGTCACGCGGCTCCGGCGCTTTCGCCGCACGGCTTCGCTGCGCGGGCTGGTGCGCGAGACCCGGCTGACGATCGACCAATTCGTGATGCCGCTCTTCGTCGCGCCCGAGCCGCTCGCGAACGAGGCCCTGCCGGGGATGGCGCGTTACGACATCGAAGGACTGCTGCGCGAGGTCGATTCGCTCTCTGCCGCCGGGGTCGGCGCGCTGATGCTCTTCGGCGTTCCCGAGGTCAAGGACGAGGAAGCCACCGGGGCCTGGGAGGAGGACGGCATCGTCCAGATCGCCCTGCGCGCGCTGCGTCCGCGCTTCCCCGAGCTCGTCCTGCTCACCGACGTCTGCCTGTGCGAGTACACGTCGCACGGCCACTGCGGCGTCGTGGTCGACGGCGACGTCGACAACGACCGGAGCCTCGAGCTGCTCGCGCGCACGGCGGTCAGCCACGCCGAGGCGGGCGCCGACATCGTCGCGCCGAGCGACATGATGGACGGCCGCGTCGGCGCGATCCGTGAGGCGCTCGACGACCACGGCCTCGAGACGACGCCGATCCTCGCCTACTCGGCGAAGTACGCCTCGGCGTTCTACGGGCCGTTCCGCGAGGCGGCAGACTCGGCGCCCGCGTTCGGCGACCGGCGCGGCTACCAGATGGATCCGGCCAACGTCCGCGAGGCACTGCGCGAGTGCAAGATCGACCTCGCCGAGGGAGCGGACGCGATCATGATCAAGCCGGCGCTGCCGTATCTCGACGTGATCCGCGCGGCGCGCGAGGCCTTCCAGGCGCCGCTCGCGGCATACAACGTCTCCGGCGAGTACGCGATGGTCAAGGCGGCGGCCGGTGCCGGGTGGCTCGACGAAAGAGCGGCCGCGCTCGAGTCGCTCACCGCGATCAAGCGCGCCGGCGCCGACCTGATCGTCAGCTACTGGACACGAGACCTGCCGGCGTGGATCTGACCGCGCGCTCGGCTCTCTACCGGCGCGCGCTCGAGCTGATCCCCGGCGGCGTGAACTCGCCCGTGCGGGCGATGCGCGCCGTCGGGCTCGACGAGCCGCTCTTCGTCGAGCGCGGATCCGGGGCGTACGTCGAGACAGCGGACGGCCGGCGGCTTCTCGACTGGGTCATGTCGTGGGGGCCGCTCATCTTCGGCCACGCCGACTCCGAGACGGTCGAGGCAGTTCGGGACGCGGCGCTCCGCGGCACGAGCTTCGGCGCCGCGACCGAGGCGGAGGTGGAGCTCGCGGCCGAGATCGTCGACGCGGTGCCGTCGGTCGAGAAGGTGCGGCTCGTCTCGTCGGGAACCGAGGCGGCGATGAGCTCGCTGCGGCTCGCGCGCGCCTTCACGAAGCGCGACCGGATCCTCAAGACCGCCGGCGGTTACCACGGCCACGCCGACGCGCTGCTCGCGAGCGCAGGCTCGGGGCTCGCAACGCTTGGGATCCCCGCGTCGCCGGGCGTTCCCACGGGCGCGGCCGCGGACACGATCGTCGTCCCGTACAACGACACGGACGCCGCAGCCGAGGCGGTCATGAGGTACGGCGAGGGGCTGGCGGCGATCGTCGTCGAGCCCGTCGCCGCGAACATGGGAGTCGTCCCGCCGGAGCGGGGTTACCTCGAGACGCTGCGCCGGCTCTGTGACGTCTCGGGCGCGCTGCTCGTCTTCGACGAGGTGATCACCGGCTTTCGCGTCGCGCGGGGAGGGGCGCAGGAGCGCTTCGGCGTCCTTCCCGATCTGACCGTGTTGGGCAAGATCGTCGGCGGCGGTCTGCCTCTCGCCGCTTTCGGCGGGCGGGCCGAGATCATGGATCTGCTCGCACCGGCCGGCCCCGTCTACCAGGCGGGAACCCTCGCCGGAAACCCGCTCGCGACCGCTGCGGGCCTCTCCGTCCTGCGGCGGCTGCGCGACGGTGCCGTCTACGACGAGCTCGAGCGGCGGGCGGCCCTGCTCGAGGTAGGCCTTGCCCCGTTTGGCCGGGTGCAGCGAGTCGGCCCGCTCCTGACGCTCTTCCAGACGGACCGACCCGTGCGGAACTTCGAGGACGCCCAGGCCTGCGACGCCGAGCGCTACGGCGCACTCTTCCGCCACCTGCTCGGGCAGGAGGTCTATTTCCCGCCGTCGCAGTTCGAGGCGCTCTTCCCCTCGACCGCGCACGGCGAGGACGAGATCGAGCGAACGGTCGCGGCGGTGGCGAGCTTTGGTCAGTGACGTCTGGGAGACGATGGCCGTCGACGCGGCGGCCGAGAGCACGCTCTGGGCCGACTGTCTGCTGCCCGAGCCCGAGCGCCACGAGAGCGCCGTCTTCTCGCCGCTCGGCGAGGCTCGCTACGCGCTTGGGCTGGAGACGATCTACGAGGGTTACCTCGTCCACTACGGCAGGCCTCGCCTCTTCGCGCCGCCCGACGACGACACGGCGCTCCTCCTCGGCGACTACCTCTACGCGCACGGCGTCGCTCGGATCTCGGCGCTGGACGACGTCGCCGCCGTCGCCGACCTGTCGGAGCTGATCTCTCTCTGCAGCCAGCTGAGGGCGGAGGACGCCGACGGTGATGGGCAGCTCTGGGCTGCGACTGCGGCGCTCCTCGGTCGTGGCGCGCTGGACGAGGCCCGGACGGCGCTCAGACTCCACTCCGATCCCGGGCAGCTCGATCGCATCGCCCGCGAGACGGCCGGCGACGAGGCGGTCGACGAGGCGCTCATCGAGCACTTCGTGCGGCGCCCGGCTTGATCCCGGCCCGCCGGTTCGCTTTTCTCTCCCTATGACCACAGGCGTGCGCGAGGAGCGGAAGGTCCTGACGGCCGTCTTCGCCGACGTCGTCGGGTCGACGGCGCTCGCCGAGAGGCTCGATCCCGAGGACGTGAAGCTCGTCGTCGGCGAGGCGATCGCACGGATCGTCGGCGAGGTGGAGTCGCTCGGCGGCCATGTCAAGGACCTCGCAGGCGACGGCGTTCTCGCCTTCTTCGGCGCGCCGACGACGCGGGAGGACGACGCCGAGCGGGCCGTTCGCTGCGCGCTTCGCATCGTCGGCGAGATGGAGGAGTACGGCCGCGAGGTGAGGCGCGGTTGGGGCGCCGAGGGGTTCGGCGTCCGTGTGGGAGCTGCGACGGGAGCCGTGGTCGTGGGTGAGGTCGGCGCAGGCTCGCGGGTCGAGTACGCGGCGTTCGGGGATGCCGTGAACGTCGCGGCGCGGCTCCAGTCCGCCGCCCAGCCGGGAACCGTCCTCGTCGACGACGCCACCCATCACGCGGTCGAGGGCCTCTTCGAGTGGGGCGACAGGCAGGAGCTCGACCTCAAGGGGAAGGACGAGCCGGTCGCGGCGTGGCCGGTCGCCGGCGTCGCCGCCGAGGCGCGGCCGCAGCGCGGGCTGCCCGGCGTCGAGACGCGGTTCGTCGGCCGCTCCCGCGAGCTCGGCCAGGGCCGCGAGGCGCTCGAGGCGCTCCGAGCCGGCCGCGGCGGCGTCCTCGTCGTCGCCGGCGATGCCGGGATCGGCAAGAGCCGTCTCCTCGACGAGCTGCGGGAGCTCGCCGAGCGCGACGGGACGTCCTGGCTCGAAGGCCGCTGCGTCTCGTACGGCGAGTCGCTGCCCTACTGGCCGTTCCGCGACCTCCTGCGCAGTGAGTGGATAGGCGCCGGTGGCGATGAGCCCGAGCTGCGCGTCCGCATCGGCCTGCGCCGCAGGCTGGAGCAGCTCTTCGGCGACAGCGCGGGGGAGCTCTATCCGTATCTCGGCGGCCTGCTCGACGTCGCGCTGGAGCGCGAGGCGGAAGCGCGCACGTCCCAGCTCTCGCCGGAGGCGCTGCAGTGGCGGACGTTCGAGGTCGTCGGCCAGCTGTTCGCCCGGCTCGCCGAGTCGGCGCCGCTCGTGGTCGCGCTCGAGGATCTCCACTGGGCCGACGCGACCTCGGTGCTCCTCCTCGAGCAGCTTCTGTCGCTCGCCGAGGAGGCTCCCGTGCTGCTGGTGCTCTCGCTGCGGCCGGAGCGAGACCACGTCTCGTGGGCGCTGCGCGAGCACGCCGGTCGCGAGTTTCCGCACCTGCTGCGCGAGATCGACCTCGGACCCCTTGGAGATGCCGACGGCGAGCTCCTGGCCGCGCTCGTCGCGCCGGCGACGCTGCCTGCCGAGCTCGAGCGGCGCGTGCTCGAAGCGGCCGACGGGAACCCGTTCTTCCTCGAAGAGCTCGTCCGCTCGCTGGCCGACGTCGGTGCGCTCGTCCGAACCGAGGACGGCTGGCGCTTCGACCACGCGGTCGAGGTCGAGGTCCCTCCGACCGTGGAGAAGGCGATCCTCGCGCGGCTCGACCGGCTCTCGCCACAAGCGCGCGACCTCGTCACGGCCGCCTCGGCGCTCGGGCGCACGTTCGCGCTGCCGCTCGTGGAGGGAGTTCTGGACGAAGAGGTCGGGGATGCGCTGCACGAGCTCCAGCGACTCGGCCTGCTCCGGCAGAGCCGGCGCTGGCCGCAGCCGGAGTATCGGTTCCGCCACGCGCTGATCCAGGAGACCGCCTACCGGACGCTGCTCGCCGAGCAGCGGACGCTGCTGCACCGCCGTGCGGCGGAGTGGCTCGAGGAGCGGTACGCAGGCCGCAAGGCCGAAGTGCTCGGCCTGCTCGCGTACCACTGGCTGCGAGCCGAGGACGAGGCCAAAGCCGCCGACTACCTCCTGCGAGCTGGGGACAAAGCTCGCCTCGAGTACGCGCTCGACGAGGCGATCGAGCACTATCGCGACCTGCTGCCGC
>DATBAH010000062.1:0-4883 GCA_036271615.1 Gaiellaceae bacterium | reverse complement strand
ACGGGAGACGACGAGGTCTCGAACCTCATCGTCCCGAACGGCACGCCCGGGTACGAGATCTCGGGTCCCATGCACAAGCTCGGCTGGCACGCGTCCGACACGCGCGAGCTCTCCTTCCACTCGTGTGCCGTGCCCGAGGGGAACCTGCTCGGCCCTCGCGGACAGGGCTTCCACCAGTTCCTCGAGATCCTCGACGGAGGGCGGATCTCGGTGGCGGCGATGGGCGTCGGGCTGGCGCAGGGCGCGTACGACCTCGCCGCGGTCTACGCGAAGGAGCGGCAGCAGTTCGGCCGACCGATCGCGAGCTTCCAGGCGATCCAGTTCCAACTCGCCGACATGGCGACCGAGATCGAGGCCGGGCGGCAGCTCGTCTACCGCGCGGCGTGGCTCAAGGACGCCGGCCGGCCGTTCGCCCTCGCCGCCGCGCAGGCGAAGCTCTACACGGGCCTCCTCTCGAACCGCGTCGTCAACGCCGCGCTCCAGATCCACGGCGGCTACGGATTCATGGAGGAGTTCGCGATCTCACGCCTCTACCGCGACCAGAAGATCCTCGAGATCGGCGAGGGCACGAACGAGGTGCAACGCATGGTGATCGCGAAGCATCTCGGGTTCTAGCTCCGGCTCCCGCGCATCGGAGGCACAATCGGAGGCGTGATTCCGGTCATCGCGGCCGCGGTCGCGGCGCTCCTCTTCCTCCAGGCGGTCGTTCGGCTGCGCCGGCGCGGCCGTCCCGACCTCGCCGGCTGGGACCGCGTCGTGCTCTTCGGCGCCGGGCTCGGCGTGACGCTCTTCGCGCTCATCGGGCCGCTCGACGAGCTCGCCGACGAGAAGCTCCTCTCGGCCCACATGGGCCAGCACGTCCTGATCGGCGACCTCGGCCCCGCGCTGATGGTGACCGCGTTGCGCGGACCGCTGCTCGTCTTCTTCCTTCCGGCGGCGGTCCTCGCGCCGCTCGCGCGCAACGGGCGCGTCCGCACCGTCTTCGGCACCCTGCTCAAACCGCGCGTGGCCTTAACGCTGTGGGCGGCGAACCTCGCGATCTGGCACGTGCCGCACCTCTACGACCTCGCGCTCGCACACCAGAATCTCCACAACTTCGAGCACGTCTGCTGGGTATTCTGCGGACTCCTCGTCTGGACCCTCCTCGTCGATCCGGGCTCGCACAGGCGGCTGACCGTCGGCGGTCGCGTTGCGCTCGCAGCGGCGATGTTTGCGTCCGGGATGATCCTCTCCGACGTACTCGTCTTCACCTTCACGCCGCTCTATCCGTTCTACCACGGCGCGTACGGCATCTCGGCGCTCCTGGATCAGCAGCTGGCCGGGATCGTGATGACGGTCGAGCAGCTCCTCACGCTCGGGATCTGCGTCGCGCTGATCCTGCGCCCCCGTTGGAGCCGCGCGCGCACGACGCGGCTCGCCGCAGCGACGTGAGCGCGACCTCGTTCAGCTTCGAGCCGCTCTTCCTCGTGCTCGCGGTCGTCGCCGCAGCGCTCTACTGGCGCGCGGCGCGTACCGACCCGCCGCCGACCTGGCGCGTCGTGGCCTTCGCGTCCGGGCTCTTCCTGATCGCCGCCGCGCTCAACTCGCCGCTCGAGACGGTCGCGGCGCACTACCTCCTGCTCATGCACCTGCTCCAGAACGCGCTGATCGCGGACGTCGCGCCACTGCTCGTGCTGCTCGGCCTGACGCCTGCGATGCGAGCCGAGCTCGGTCGCCGAGGCCTGAACCGGGTCCGGGCGCGCTGGATCCTCCCCATCTGGCTCGGCGCCTGGTACCTGACGCATCTCGCGCCGTTCTACAACTGGGCGCTGCGCACCGGTTGGGGCCTGAACATCGAGCACGCGATCCTGATCGCCGTGGGCCTGCTCTTCTGGTGGCCGATCGTGAGCGGCCGGCTCTCGGTGCCCGCCGGCCTGGGCTACCTCGCGGTCGCCTTCATCGGCTCGTCGTTCCTCGGCCTCGCGTACATCTTCTCCAGCCGGCCGTTCTACTCGTACTACGAGCACGTGCCGCGGCTGTGGGGACTCTCACCGGTGCGCGACCAGAACCTCGGCGGGATCCTCATGAACGGCGAGCAGACGCTCGTGTTCCTCCTCGCGATCGGCTGGTTCGTGATGCGGCTGCTCGACGAGGAGCACGCGCGCGAAGAGGTCGGCTCGACCGCCGGGGGGCCGCTTTCGGATACATAGCGGAGGCCGGTGGTAGCGTCGCCTCGTGCTGTTCAAGCAGTTCCTGGACGATGACCTGGGCTGCGCCTCGTATCTCGTGGGGGACGAGCACGCCGGCGTTGCGGTCGTCGTCGACCCGCCGTATCACGTAGATCCGCTACTGGCGGAGGCGGAGCGCCGCGAGGTCCGACTCGTCGGCGTCCTCGAGACGCACACGCACGCCGATCACGTCTCCGGTCACGGACGCCTCGCGCTCGAGCACGGCCTCCCGATCCGCGTCCACCGGGACGCCGAGGCGGTCTTCCCACACGAGCCGCTCGAGGACGGGACGGAGGTCGAGGTCGGCGAGGTCGTCCTCCGGACGATCCACACGCCCGGACACCGACCCGAGCACTGCTCCTTCGCCGTGATCGACCGTTCCCGCGCCGAGGAGCCATGGCTCGTCCTCACCGGCGACTCGCTCTTCGTCGGCGACGCGGGACGGCCTGACCTCGCGGTCGAGGCGCAGGAGGGAGCCGAGGGGCTCTTTCACAGCTTGCATCGGTTGGTCGAGCTCGGGGACGGCGTCGAGGTCTTCCCCGGTCACGTCGCCGGCTCGCTCTGCGGCGCGGCGATGAGCTCGAAGGCGTCGACGACCATCGGCTTCGAGCGCCGATTCAACCCGGCGCTCCGGCGCGAGCTCGCGGACTTCCTCGGCGCCGCCCTCGGGCCTCAGCCGCCCCGGCCCCCGAATATGGAGCGGATCGTCGAGCTGAACCTCGGCCCGTTCGTCGGCGCGCAGCCGCAGCTCGGGCAAGTGGGTCCGCTCGAGGAGGAGGCGATCGTCCTCGACGTGCGCCCGACCGACGCGTTCGCAGCGGGTCACCATCCCGGCGCCGTCGGCATCCCGATCTCGGCCTCGAGCTTCGCCACCAAGGCTGGGTTCGTCCTGCCCGAGCGCCCTGTCGTCCTGCATGCAGCGGACGAGGAGGAGGCCCTGCGCGCCGCGCGTGCGCTACACGCGGTCGCGCTCTTCGCAATCGCGGGCTGGCAGGAAGGCGGCGGCTCCGAGACGCTCGAGCCGGTCTCGCTCGACGAGCTCGAGCGGCTGCTCGCCGACGACGCGGTCGAGCTGCTCGACGTGCGCGAAGCCGACGAGCGGGACGAGGGGCACATCCCCGGCTCTCGCCATCTCCCTTACCGGACGGCGCGGTCAGCCGCGGAGGCTGGGCTGCTCAACGGCCGACCCCTCGTGACGATCTGCGAGTCGGGGCCGCGCGCCGCTGTCGCGGCGAGCGTCCTCCAGGCCGAGGGCCTCGACGCACGACCTGTGCTCGACGGAGGAATCGCCGACTGGCGCGCCCGCGGCGGCGAGACGACGTCGTTCCGCCGCTGCGGCGGGTAGAGCGCTGACAAACGGCCCGGCCCCTGTCTAGAGCGGCCACGTCCCGGTGCCAGGCACGCGGCCGTGTCCGAATCGGACATCGAACAAGCGCAACGCCAATCCCCGCCCCGGGGGCCAGTCCTCTTCGGACATGTCTCGGTGCCTGGCACCGGGACGTGTCCGCATGAGCCGCGGCCGCTCGGGACTCGTCCGTCAGTCGAGACGCTCGGCCGGGTAGCCCCACTCGCCCAGCTGGGCGATGAGCTGCTCGCAGTGCTCGGGGTCGCGCGTGAGCAGGGTGAGCTCGACGCCGGTCTCGCCGACCGGGACTCCTACCGCTTCCCGCTGGTGCTCGACCTCGACGACGTTCACGCGCTCCTCGGCGAGTAGGCCGAGCAGCTTGGCGAGCTCGCCCGGCCGGTCGGGGACGCGGGTCCGGAGCACGAGATAGCGGCCGTGGACAGCGAGCCCGCGCCGCATCACCTGCACCATGAGCGAGGCGTCGATGTTGCCGCCGGAGAGGAGCGCGAGCGCGGGTCCGGAGCCGCCGCCGACGAGGCCGCCGAGGATCGCAGCGGCGCTGGCGGCGCCGGCGCCCTCCACCACGAGCTTCGTCCGCTCGACGAGCAGCACGATCGCCTCCGCGATCTGCTCGTCCTCGACCGTGACGATGTCGTCGAGGGTCTCGTCGAGAATCCCCATCGTGAGCTCGCCCGGCTCCTTGACCGCGATCCCGTCGGCGATCGTGTAGCCGGATCCGCCCGGGCGCGTCGCCGCCGCCTGCACCCCGACGAGCCGCAGTCCCGGCCGGACGGCCCGCAACGCGAGGGAGATGCCCGAGGCGAGCCCGCCGCCGCCGATCGGGATCACGACCGTCTCGAGCTCCGCGACCTGCTCGGCGAGCTCCAGGCCGATCGTCCCCTGACCGGACATCACGGACGTGTCCTCGTACGGGTGGACGAACTCCGCCCCCGTCCGCTCGACGTACGCGAGAGCCTCCGCGAGCGTTTCCTCGAAGGCCGGCCCCGTCAGCTCGACCTCGGCGCCGTAGTTGCGTGTCGCGTCGACCTTGGCCATCGGCGAGTCCTGCGGCATGAAGATGCGCGCGGGTGCGCCGAGCTCGCGTGCGGCCCACGCGACCGCCTGGCCGTGGTTGCCGGCGCTCGCCGCGACCACGCCTGCGGCGCACTGCTCGGGCTCGAGGCTCGAGAGCTTGACGTAGGCGCCGCGGATCTTGAACGAGCCGGTTCGCTGCAGGTTCTCGGCCTTGAGACGCACCGGCCGGCCGGCGAGACGCGACAGCGTCTCCGACGGAAAGACCGGCGTAACGCGCGCGACTCCGTCGAGCCGCT
>DATBAH010000061.1:0-22324 GCA_036271615.1 Gaiellaceae bacterium | reverse complement strand
GTTGAGCCCGAGCGAGCGCTCGACCCCGACCTCGATCCAGAGGCCCTGGCAGTCGAAGCCGTTCTGGTAACGCTGGTCGAAACCGCGCAGTCCCTTGTAGCGCTGGAAGACGTCCTTCAGCGTTCGCCCCCAGGCCGTGTGGACACCGAGTGAGGATCGGTTCGCAGTGACCGGCCCGTCCACGAAGGAGAAGGTCGGCCCGCCGCGGTTCTGCTCGCGGAGCTTCGCGAACGTTCCCTCCTCCTCCCAGCGCGCGAGCATCTCCTGCTCGAGCCCGGGATGGTCGGGTTTGTCCGGTAGAGGTTGGAAGATTGGCTCCGCCATGGGAAGGCAAGTCTAGGCCGACGCGTTATTCACTATCGGGAGCCTGGGTAAGAGCTCCCAGACGCCCAGCGACATCGAAAGGAACCGATGGCCAACCACGTCACCGACGAAACGTTCGAGACCGAGGTCCTGCAGGCGAACGAGCCCGTGCTCGTCGACTTCTGGGCCGAGTGGTGCGGACCGTGTCACGCGGTCGAGCCCGTGCTCGAGCGGATCGCCGACGAACACAACGTCAAGCTCGTCAAGGTCAACATCGACGAGAACCAGGATGTCGCGATGCGCTACGGCATCCAGTCGATCCCCAACATGGTGCTCTTCGAGGACGGCGCGCCCAAGGCCTCTGCGGTCGGCGCGATGCCGAAGGGCATGCTCGAGCGCCAGCTCGGCTTCGCAAGCTGAAATGAAGAGAGCGCGGCTCTTGCGCCGCGCTCTTTGCCCTCACGAAAGCCGGTGAGCTAGTCCGTCGTCTGGGCCGGATCGCGGCCCTCGACGAAGCGGAGGAAGTCGGCGTGCTTGGCGAGGTATGCCTCGAGCTCTCCGAGGCCGGCACCCGCCCAGTCCTCCAGCCACGTCTCGGCGATGTCATCCTCGATGCAGTGGAAGCCACGCTCGCTCATTAATGCGCATGATCGACACGAAAGCGGACAATGCCTATGGGCCGTTCGGCTCAACTTCACGGCCCGCCGGACCTAAGCGATTTCCCCCAGGGAGGTAGGCCTTGCCACGCCGTTCCGCCACGCAGCACGAGCTCGCCCGAGTCGAGCTGCTAGCCGGGCTGCCGGGGGAGACGCTCGCCCGGCTCGGGCGCAGCATGGAGCGGGAGGAGGTCGCGCCCGGGACGGTGCTCGTGCGCGAGGGCGAGTCGGACGACCGGTTCTACGTCCTCCTCGCCGGAGTGCTCGCGGTCAGCCAGCGCGACCTCGGCGCGCGGAGCGTCCTCCGCCCCGGCGACTACTTCGGCGAGGTCGCTCCCGCGATGTCCGTGCCGCGCACGGCAACCGTGTCTGCCATGACTCCCGCGGTGGTCGCGAGCTGCGACCGGGCGACCTTCGACGAGCTGATCCGGCCGCTCTTCGCCGACGACACCTAGAACACTTCGGCGAGCACCGCGTCGCTGAAGGGAGGCCACGCCGCCTTCGCCCAGTCGCCGAACCGGCGGTCGGTGAGGACGCCGCACGCGATGCTCGCGTCCGGGTCGACCCAGAGGAAGGTGCCGCTGCGGCCGAAGTGGCCGAAGGTGCGTTCCGAGTTGCGCGAACCCGTCCAGTGCGGCGACTTCGCGTCGCGCAACTCGAACGTCAGGCCCCAGTCGTTCGGCTCCATCCGTCCGAAGCCCGGCAGGACGCCGACGAGACCCGGGAACTGGACCATCGTTGCCTCGGCCAGCGTCTCAGCCGCGACCAGCGTCGGCCGCAGGAGCTCGCGGCCGAGCGCAAGGAGGTCGTCGAGCGGTCCGTGGTACGCGTGGGCCGGCGAGCCGGCGAGCCGGCCGGCGAGACCGAGCGGGCGGGCCACCGCCTCGGCGAAGTAGTCGACGAACGGCATCTCCGCCCGCAGTTCGAGCAGGCGGGCGGCTACCTCGATGCCCGTGTTCGAGTAGATCCGGCGGTGGCCCGGCTCGGCGATCGACTTCTCCCCGTCGGTCTGCAGGCCGGACGCATGCGAGAGCAGATGACGGAGCGTCGCGCCGGGCGGGCCTGCCGGCTCGTCGAGATCGACGGTTCCCTCCTCGAGCGCCACGAGCATCGCCAGGCCCGTGAGGAGCTTCGTGACGGACGCCCAGGGGAGCTCGACGTCGCGCGGGCCATACGTCGCGACGACGCCGTCGGCGCGCGCCACGCCCGCCGCGGCGACTCCCGCGTTCCAGCCGTCGATCAGGCGCAGCGATTCCACAGCCCGTTGATACTAGGAATGTGGCGCGCGCAACCGTCCCTGCGGTGTCGCCTTTCGCGGACACGGTCGGCTACTGCCGCGCCGTACGCGACGGTCGTCACGTCTACGTCTCCGGGACGGCTCCTGTCGGCATCGAGTCTGAAGATGCGTACGAGCAGGCGAAACGCTGCCTGGCGATAATCGTGGACGCGCTGCGCGAGCTCGGCGCCGCTCCCGAGCACGTCGTCCGCACGCGCGTCTATCTCGTCGACGCGGGCGACTGGGAGGCGGTCGGGCGGGCGCACGGCGAGTTGTTCCGACGGAACCCTCCCGCGTCCGCGATGCTCGTGATCTCCGGCCTGCTCGACCCCGCCTGGAAGGTCGAGATCGAGGCCGACGCGCTTCTTCCCGCATGAAACTCGCCACTCTCGCCGGGCTCTACGTCGCCGTCGTCCTCTCGGCGCAGATCGGCGCGCAGAAGTTCATCCGGCTCCCGTTCACGCACCTCGTCGCGCCGGGCGGCGTCTACGCGATCGGCGTCGCTCTCGCACTCGTCCAGCTGGCGCACTACAGCGGAGCCAGCCGCCGCGACGGCGCGGTCAACGCCCAGCTCCTGATCGCCCTCGGCTTCGTCGGCTCGGCGTTCTTCGCCGGGTACATCGCGATCCTCGTGCACTCGCACCCCGGGGTCCCGGGACAGGAGTTCGACAGTGCCGTCGGCTCGACGTGGCGCATCGTAGGCGCCAGCCTCGCCGCCTTCCTCGTCTCGGAGACCGTGGACAACCTCGTCGGCGCGCCGCTCCGGGGACGCGTCCACGACGGGGTGCGGGTCGTCGTCTCGGCCGGAGCGAGCGCCCCGATCGACAGCGTCGTCTTCCTCGTCCTCGCCTTCGGCACGGCGGGGCTGCACTTCTTCGACGGCCAGCTCGTGGGCAAGATTGCGTCGTCGGTCGTGCTCGGGATCCCGCTCGTCGTGCTCGGCCGACGCTTTCTTCCTGCAAAGGAGGGGGATATCGTCCCCGCATGACATGACCGATTCGCTCATCCCACCTTCGATCACCGGCAAGGGCTCGCAGTTCCCGCCCGGCGGCAGCGTGCTCGACCACGCGTTCGGCGCGAGCGACCCGTACACGCTGGGCGTCGAGGAGGAGTACATGCTCCTCGACGGCGAGACCTTCGACCTCGTCCAGCACATCGACACCGTGCTCGCCGCCGTCGCGGGACACGAGCTCGAGCCGCGCATCAACTCGGAGCTGATGCAGTCGGTGCTGGAGGTGGCGACGCCGGTCTGTCACACGCCTGCCGGGGTGCAACAGCAGCTCCTCCGCATCCGCGGCTACGTGACGGACGTCGCACGCGAGAAGGGGCTTCGCGTCGGCTCGGCCGGCACGCATCCGTTCTCGCTCTTCGAGGCGCAGCGCATCACCGCAAAGGACCGGTATCGCGCGCTCGTCGACCAGATGCAGTACATCGCGCGGCGGGAGCTGATCTTCGGGATGCACGTGCACGTGGCGGTCGACGAACCGGAGAAGGCGATCCAGGTCGTGAACGGGCTGATCGCCCACCTCCACGAGCTCGTGGCACTGTCGGCGAGCTCGCCGTTCTGGCGCGGCGAGCCGACCGGGCTTCGCTCCTCGCGCCACATGGTCTTCGCCGCCTTCCCGCGCTCGGGCCCTCCGCCGCGCTTCCGCGACTACGCCGACTACGCGCAGGTCGTGAACCAGCTCGAGAAGACCGGCTGCATCCAGGACTACACGCACATCTGGTGGGACATCCGCCTCCACCCGCGGCTCGGCACGATCGAGATCCGGATCTGCGACGCGGTGACGCGGCTCGAGGACGTGATCGCGATCACCGCGTACTGCCAGGCGCTCGTCAAGCACTACGCGGAGCTCGTCGACGGCGGCGAGGAGATCCCCTCCTTCCACCGGATCCTCACCACCGAGAACAAGTGGCTCGCCGCGCGCTACGGACTCTCCGCGCCCGTGATGGACCTCCACACGGGCCGCCGCAACCGGCTCCCCGTGGCCGCACTGGTGAGGCGGACGCTGAAGACGTTGCAGCCGCACGCGCGCGACCTCGGCTCCGAGGAGGAGCTCGCGGGCATCGAGGAGATCCTGCGCCGGGGCAACGGCGCAGACCGGCAGCTCCACATCTTCAACGCGAACCGCGACATCGTCGAGGTCGTCCGCGAGATCGCCGAGGCGACGGAGGCCGCGCCCGTGCCCGAACCCGAACCGGCGGCCACCGCGTAGGATCGCGGTCGTGCTGGAGGTCGGAGAGAAGGCGCCGCTCGAGGCGGTGGTCTGGACGACGCCGCGCGAGCGCGCATCGATCGGCGAGCTGATCCACGATCGCCCGCTGCTCCTGCTCTTCTATCTCTTCGACTGGTCCTCGACCTGAACGAACGAGCTCGAGCTCCTGCGTGACAGGAGAACGGAGCTGCAGGACGCGGGCGTAGAGCCGTTCGCGATCTCACGCGACTCGCCGTACACCCATGTCGCGTGGATGCAGGCTCTCGACCTCGACTTCCCGCTCCTGTCCGACTGGAACGCCGACGCGACACACGGCTTCGGCGTCGAGTACGAGCACAACGGGATGCGAGACGTCTCCGCGCGCACCGCGTTTCTCGTCGACGTCGACGGGGTCGTCCGCGGGGCGTGGGCGTACGAGCCGAGCGAGCTGCCCGACCTCGACGAGCTGATCGCGGCCGGCCGCGCGATCGCCTGAGGTCGGATTGACATGTGACCTTTTGGTCACGTAAGATCGCTGTCATGGACGACGACGATCGCGTCTTCAAGGCTCTCGCCGATCCGACGCGGCGTCACCTGCTCGACCAGCTCTTCGAGCGCGACGGGCGCACGCTCACGGAGCTCGAGTCCGAGCTCGAGATGACCCGTTTCGGCGTCATGAAGCACCTCCGCGTCCTCGAGGACGCCGGGCTCGTCGTCACCCGCCGGGAGGGCCGGGAGAAGCTCCACTTCCTGAACCCGGTGCCCATCCGGCTGATCCACGACCGGTGGATCGACAAGTACACCGAGCACCGCGTCGCGGCGCTCGCAGATCTCAAGAGCGAACTGGAGGAGACAGCATGAGCACGACTACTGCGCAGACGACCCAGGTCTACTCCATCGTGATCAAGGCGACTCCCGAACAGGTCTGGGACGCGATCACGAAACCGGAGTTCACCGAGCAGTACTTCTACGGCGTCCGGGTCGGCCTGCACGACGGGCGCCGCGTCTCGAGCTTCGGCGACGATCTGCAGTGGGACGAGGAAGTGTTGGAGGAGGATCCCCCGCGCCGGCTCGTCCACCAGTGGATCTCGGCCTACGACCCCGAGATGGCGGCCGAGGAGCCAAGCCGTGTCACCTGGGAGATCGAGCCGCAGGACGGGGGCATCACGACGCTCACGGTCGTCCACGACAAGCTCGAGGGCGCGCCGAAGACGGCGGAGAACGTCGCCGGCGGCTGGATGTTCATCCTCAGCGGCCTGAAGACGCTGCTCGAGACGGGCGAGCCGCTCGTCGGTTGACGGCCACACCGAGACGGGCCGCGCATCGCGATGAGTTTCGCGCGGCCCGCCGGTCTGATAGACGAAGGGCGACAAGACGAACGAGGAGAGAGCACATGCCGAAGACAATGCTGACGGTCGGAACCCGCAAGGGCGCGTTCCTCATCGAGAGCGACGACCGCCGCAACTGGACGGTACGCGGCCCCTATTGCGAAGGATGGCCCGTCTACCACGCAATCTACGACCCGACCAGGGGTGAGATCTACGCGGCCGCAGCGAGCGAGTGGCACGGCTCCTCGGTCTGGCGCACAGGCGACCTTGGCGAGACCTGGGAGCAGTCGAGCGAGGGCCTCTCGTACGGCGACGACGACGGACGCAAGATCTCCAAGGTCTCGACGCTCGCGCGCGCGGGCGACCGGCTGCTCGTCGGCGCCGAGGCGCCCGGCATCTTCGAGAGCCGCGACGACGGCAAGACCTGGTCGCTTCTCTCGACCCTGTCGGGCCAGCACGGCAGCGAGGAGTGGGACGATCCCGCCAACCAGCCGCCCGGTCATCTCGGGATCTCCGGGTTCGTGACCGAGCCCGACGACTCCGACAGCTTCTTCGCCATCGTGCAGGGCGTCGGCGCGTTCGAGACGGAGGACGGCGGCTCGTCGTGGACGCCGCGAAACAGCGGCCTCCGCCGCGACTGGCCCGCCGACTACGAGGACGTCGGCTTCTGCGTCCACAAGCTCGTCCGCTCCGCCGACCCGCAGCGCATGTACCAGCAGAACCACGTCGGCATGCACCGCTCCGACGACGCCGGCCAGTCGTGGACCGAGATCACCGAGGGCCTGCCCGGCGACTTCGGCTTCGCGGCGGCCGCCCATCCACACGACCGCGAGACCTTCTACGTCATCCCGGTCGACGGCGGGCACGGGCGGACGATGCACGACGGCAAGGCCGCAGTCTGGCGCACGCGCGACGGCGGCTCCAGCTGGCAGGACCTGCGGAAGGGTCTGCCGCAGGAGAACGCGCACCTCGGCGTCCTGCGCCAGGGAATGACGATCGACTCGCACGACGCTCCCGGCGTCTACTTCGGCACGAGCACCGGGCAGATCTTCGCGAGCGCCGACGAGGGCGAGACCTGGACCGAGCTCGTGAGCTACCTGCCCTCGATCTCCTCCGTCGACGTGGTGGTGCTCGACTGACGTGGCGGACGTCAGGCTTCCGGGAACGCTGACGCCGCTCTTCCCCGGGCTGCCGCGCCGGGTCGAGGTCGAGGCCGCGACGGTGCTCGCGGCGATCGACTCGCTCGAGGCGCAGTGGCCCGGCCTGCGCGACCGGCTCGTCGCCGAGGGACCGGCGCTGCGCTCCCACATCCACGCCTACGTCGACGGCGAGCGCGCCGGGCTGGACACGCCGGTCGAGGAGCGCTCGCGCCTCGACGTCATCGCCGCGATCAGCGGCGGCTAGCTGGAAGGGTTTGACGAAACGCAGGCTGGCCGCCGGCGCACGCTGCTCGCACGCCGACGACGAGCGGCCTTCCGCCAAACCCTCCTACGGCTCAGCTGTCCCCGGGGACCGGGGTATGCACCGAGACCCTGACCGACCCGCGAAGCCTCGCCGAACGCGTCCGAACCACGACGACGGCGTCCTCCTTGGCGATCCGCCTCGCCTGGTTCGCCGTGAGCGTCATGGTGCCGTTGGCCTTCGCCGAGCACCGCGTACAGAGCACGCGGGTGGCGTGAACGGAGCTCCTCTGACGGCCGATTCGCACCGAGGCGGTCACCGGGCCGTCGAGCTTGGGCAGGCTCAGGCTCCAGACCAGCTGCCACCGGCTGCCCGAAGGTACGGGGACGTTGCTGTCCGGCGTGATGACGCGGCCGCCCTTCCAGCTGACGACACCGTCGAACCGGCCGGCGTCCTTGGTGCCGGCGACAGGCTTGAGGCGGGCGTGGACGTCCATCCACGTGGACGTCCCGGCGACCGCGCTCCCGGCTGCAATGGCCGCGGCGACAAGCCCGACGACGAGCGTCCCCGTTCCCGCCCTACGTCTCCTGATCACGAGCCGACCTCCTGACCTCAGCGGTGGGGAGAGCGTAGCGCGGCGCCGAGCGCGAGCACCGCATGTGCGTGGCGGCGAACCTGGCGCGGCGAGAGGCTGCCCGCCGGGAGCTCGACCGTGAACGAGGCCGTGCCGGGGAGGTGGTGGTTCTGCCAGTTGGTAGCCGTGCCGTCGAGCCAGCGGTGGTGGTAGAAGCGCATGCCCGAGGCCCGTGCGTAGATGCGGCCGGCGCGGCTGCTCTGCCCCCAGGCCCAGACGAGATCCATGTGCTGGTGGTACCAGACCGTGACGCGAGGACGAACCCGGAGGATGAGGTTGCGCGCGATTCTCGTCTCGCGCTCGGAGAACGGCCGCGGCCCCGGGTAGTACGTGTCCCAGGGACGGCCGCCGCCGCGCCAACTCGACGACCAGTTCGCGTTGAGATCGACGCCGCGCCCGTTCTGGCGCCTCCCGATCGCGTATCCGTCGGGATCGAGATTCGGGACGATCCAGAGGTCGAGATTCGTGCTGACGTGCTCGAGCGCACGCGCGATTGCCAGGCCGGCGCACTCGGTGCCGTGGATGCAGCCGACCACGAGCACCGGCAGCCCACGCGGGTTCCCGGCCCGGATCGCGACTAGCGGACGGCCGCGCTCCGACCTACCGAGCGGGACGCGATTCGGCCGCAGAGGACGCGCGGCCGCCGCGGGAGCAAGCAGGACCAGGACCAGCAGCGCCGGGACTAGACGTCTCACAAGCTCTGTACGGCGTAGCCGGCAGAACCGGTCCCTGCTCAAGACGGCCGCTCCGCAAGCCGATTACAGGGACATGCAGGCTCTTCCCGAGCAGCAGCCGCTGCACGTCGCCGCGACGCCGCCGCGGCTGTCGGTCGTCGTCCCGCTCCTGAACGAGGAGGAGACGCTCGGCGCGCTCTACGACGAGGTTCGCGCCGCCCTCGCCCCGTCGGGAATGGACTGGGAGATCGTCTACGTCGACGACGGCTCGACCGACGGGTCGTACCGCGAGCTCGTCCGGCTGCACGAGACCCACTCGAACGTGCGAGTCGTGCGCTTGCGGCGCCGCTTCGGCAAGGCCGCGGCGCTGGCCGCCGGCTTCGACGCCGCCGCCGGCGACGTGATCGTGACGATCGATGCCGACCTCCAGGACGACCCGGCCGAGATCCCGAACCTGCTCGCAAAGCTCGACGAGGGCTACGACCTCGTCTCCGGCTGGAAGCGCGACCGGCGCGATCCCCTCAGCCGCCGCGTCTTCTCCCGGATCTACAACGCCGCGACGGCGCTCGTGACCGGGGTCCGCCTGCACGACATGAACTGCGGCCTGAAGGCGTACCGCGCAGAGGTGCTGCGAGACGTGCAGCTGTACGGGGAGCTCCACCGCTTCGTCCCCGTGCTCGCACACCACCTCGGCTACAGCGCCGCCGAGATCCCGGTCAGCCACCGGCCGCGCGAGAGCGGACGCTCCCGCTACGGGCCCGAGCGCTATGTCCGCGGCTTCTTCGACCTGCTCACCGTCGCGTTCATGGGCCGGTATCGCTACCGCCCGCTGCACCTGTTCGGCGGAATCGGCCTGGTGCTGGGCGGAAGCGGCTTCGTGATCCTCCTCTACCTCACCGCGATCAAGCTCGGCGGAGCGGGAATCGGCGATCGGCCGCTGCTCATGCTCGGGATCCTGCTGCTCGTCGTGGGGATCCAGTCCTTCTCGCTCGGGCTCGTCGGCGAGATGCTCACGAGCCAGCACGAGGAGAAGGCCGCGGGCGAGAAGCGTCCCTACGTGCGGGACATCCTCCGCTGACGGCGACGCCCGTGTCTGCGGCCGAGACCGACGCCCGCGCATCCGCCGGCGAGCTCGCGCTCCGCGGACGCCTCGCCCGCGTCGCCGGCGCCGCGGCGCACCCGCGCGCAATCGTCTACTCCGCGTCCGGGCTCTTCGCGCTTCTCTTCGCCGCGGCCGCGGTGGTCGAGTTCCGCGCCTTCCAGGGACAGCGTCTCGACCTCGGCGACATGACGCAGGCGGTCTGGGCGACGGCCCACGGCCACTTCTTGCGCGTGACGGCCTCGGGCGGGCACGAGTTCCTCCGGCTCGGTGTGCACGTCGACCCGTTCCTCGCCCTGCTGGCGCCGCTGTGGTGGATCTGGCCGAGCCCGCTCATGCTGCTCGTCGTCCAGGTGCTCGCGGTCGGCTCGGGCGCCCTCCCGGTGTACTGGCTCGCCCGCAAGCGGCTCGGTGACGAGCGGGCTGCGGTGGGCTTCGCGGCCGCATACCTCATCTACCCGGCCACGCAGTTCAACGCCCTCACCGACTCGGGACCGCACGCGGTCAGCTTCGCGGTGCCGCTGATCCTGTTCGCGATCTGGTTCCTCGACAACGACCGGCTCGTCCCCTTCGCGCTCACGGCGCTGCTGGCGGCGTCGACGAAGGAGGAGATCCCACTCGCCGTGGGCTGCCTCGGCATCTGGTACGCGGTCACGCACGGGCGGCGGCTCGTCGGTGCAGCGATCTTCGCGCTCGGCCTCGCCGGGACGCTCGTCGACTTCCTCGTCGTCATCCCCCACTTCGCGCCGGCGGGCTCAGGCCCGTTCGAGCACCGCTACTCGGCGGTCGGCGGGTCGCCGGGCGGAATCGCGCACACGCTCCTCACGCATCCCGGCACGATCGCGGCCGCGGTGGCGAGCTCGCACAAGCTGCACTTCCTGCTGCTGCTGCTCCTGCCGTTCGCGGGCCTCTGGCTGCTCGAGCCGCTGCTCGTGCTCGGCGCGGTGCCGGACCTCGCCATCGACCTTCTCTCGTCGAAGCCCGATCAGACGACGCTCGGCTTCCAGTACACCGCCGGCATCGTGCCGTTCGTGGTCGCGGCCGCCGTGCTCGGGGCCGCGAGGGCGAAGGGAAGAGCCGCACCCACCCGCCTCGCGGCGTATGCCGTCGCGCTCACCGCGGTCTTCGCGATCTGGCACACGCCGCTGCGGAGCGCCTTCCACGACCTTCCGGGCGCGCGCGGCTCGAGTCCGCTCCGCCAGGCGAAGGCGCACGCACTCTCGCTCGTGCCTTCAGGCGTTCCGGTCACGGCGACGAACCAGTTCGGCGGCTACCTCTCGAGCCGTCGTCTCATCTACGTCTTCCCCTCCGTCGGCAAGGCGAGGTGGGCGATCGTCGACGTCCAGGACCCCTCGTACAGCGACAAGGTCGCCGAGCGGCAACGGCTTGCACGGATGGAGGCGAGCCCCGCCTGGCACGTCGCCTTCGCCTCGCACGGTGTGGCGGTACTCCGGAAGCAGCGCTAGCGGCAGCCACTCATGCGCTTCATCGCCGCGACGTCGGACGTGCTGAACCGGTCGATCGTGCTGTCCATCGCAGCTACATACCCATCGCGTGGTAGCCGCTGTCGACGTACAGCGTCGTACCCGTGATGTTGCCCGCCCCGTCGCCGAGGAGGAAGGCGCCGGCCGAGCCGACGTCGTCCGCGGTCACGTGGCGATGGAGCGGCGAGCGCTCCTCCACGATGTCCTCCATCATCGTGAAACCGGCGATCGAGCGGGCCGCAAGCGTGCGCACCGGGCCGGCCGAGACCGCGTTCACGCGGATGTTCTTCTGGCCGAGATCCCAGGCGAGATAGCGGACGCAGGCGTCGAGCGTCGCCTTCGCCACGCCCATGACGTTGTAGTGCGGCACCGCGCGCTCGCCGCCGAGATACGTCATCGTCAGGACCGACCCGCCGCCGGCCTTCTCCATCAGCGGCTCGGCCGCGCGCGTGCACGCTACGAGCGAGTACGCGCTCACGTCGACGGCGAGCCAGAAGCGGTCGCGCGGCGTGTCGGTGAAGCGGCCTTCGAGATCTTCGGCAGCGGCGAAGGCAACCGAGTGGACGAGCAGGTCGAGCTCGCCGCCGAAGACGTCCCCCACCTCGCCGAAGACCCGCGCCACGTCCTCGTCGGAGCGGACGTCGCACTCCGTCACGAGCGGTGCGTCGACGGAGGCGGCCAGCTCGCGCACCGTCGGCTCGATCCGCTCTCCCTGGTACGTGAAGGCGAGGCTCGCGCCGCCGGCCGCGAGCTCCCGAGCGATAGCCCAGGCGATCGAGCGTTTGTTGGCGACGCCGAGCACGAGCCCACGTTTGCCGTCGAAGGGTCCGGCCATAGCCCGCGATCCTAGGAGGTCTTGGTGGAACGGTGCTCGCCGTGCCGGTGCGATGGGGATCGCGAGGCAAGGACGCCGGCACAGCACCGTTTCGCCGAGGCCTCCTAGAGATAGCCTCTGCAGCGTGGGCCGGGTCGCGGTGGTCACGGGCGCCTCCTCGGGCATCGGCGCCGAGATCGCCCGCCTGCTCGCCGCCCGCGGCGATCTCTGCGTCCTGCTCGCGCGTCGGGCCGATCGCCTGCAGGCGCTGGCCGAGGAGCTCGGCGGCGAGGCCGAGACCTGCGACGTCTCCGACCGCGCGGCCGTCGACGCCGTCGCCGCACGCGTTCTCGAGCGGCACCCGAAGATCGACGTGCTCGTGAACAACGCCGGCATCCCGGGAAGGACGCGCTTCCGCGACGGCGACCCGGACTTGATCGAGCGGCTGATCCGGATCAACTACCTCGGAAGCGTCTGGTGCCTACGCGCCTTCCTGCCCGGCCTGCGTGCCGCAGCGCCGTCGGACGTCGTGAACATCGTCTCGGTCTCGGGCGTCGTGGCCGAACCCCGAAGCGGCCCCTACTCGGCCTCGAAGCACGCTCAGCTCGCCTTCTCGCGCGCGGCCGCGGCCGAGCTACGCGGAGAGGGGATCCGCGTGCACACGGTGAAGCCGGGCTTCACCGAGACGGAGGGCTTTCCGCAGTCCTGGCTCCCGAAGCGCGTCCAGCGGCTCGTGATCGGACCCGAGGACGTCGCGGCGCATGTCCTTCGCTCGCTCGAGAAGGGCAAGGGCGAGACGACGGTTCCCTGGTACTACGGACCGATCGCCCCGCTCCAGGATGCGATGCCCGACGTGTTCACCCGCGTCCTTGGTGGTTCGCCGAAAGCTCCCTAGAATCGATGCATGGTCGAACAGGTTCAGCCGACGATCCAGGACGTGATCGCCGTAGCCGAGTTCCGGTCAGCCCTGCGGCACTTCCTGCGTGGGAGCGAGCGGATTGCCCGCCAGTCGGGGCTCACACCCCAGCGCTACACGCTGCTGATGATGATCAAGGGTGCGCCCGACGGCGGCGAGCAGTCCACCGTGACGCAGCTGGCCGACCGGATGCAGCTCGCGCAAAGCACCGTGACCGAGCTCGTGCGCCGCGCCGAGGGTGCGGGGCTCATCGAACGTGAGCAGTCGCAGAGGGACGCACGTGTCGCCCACCTGCGCCTGACGCCGGAAGGGGAGCGGCGTCTGATGCTCTCGTTCACCGAGCTCGAGACGGAACGCGCGCAGCTGCGCGATGCGTTCGCCAACCTGGACGGCGGCGTCACAGGACGGCTGCACTAGGGCCGCGCGAGGAGGTACCAGCCGACCCTCGCGGCGCCAACGCGCGGGTCGGCGGCTGCCCGCGCTTCGGCAAGGGTGCGCCGATCGCCCTCGCAGCCCGCGAGGTCGAGGTACGCCGCGAGATCGCGGCGCTCGTCTTCGCAACGGTCCCGGAGGGGCGAGAGCCCGTTCGCCGCGAACTGCGCTCGCAGCTCGGTATCGGTGAGCAGGCGCGTGTGCGACGGATCCCGCGCCGTCTCGAACTCGTGCAGCGCAGCAGCTGCGGCTGGGTCGTCCGGCGCGATCTGGTCGACGACGAGCACCTGGCCGCCCGGCCGCGTCACCCGCGCAAGCTCGGCGAGTATGCGCTCGGGCCTCGCGACGTGATGGAGCGTCCGGTGCGTGCCCGAAAGGTCGAACTCGGCGTTCGAGAATCGCAGCGCTTCCCCGTCCCCCTCGACGAAGTCCGTGTTCGGCAGGGCGCGCGCCCGGGCGAGCTCGAGCAGCTCGGGCACGGGGTCGACGCCGACGACCTCCCGCACGAGCGGCGCCAGCGCGAACGCCAGCGCACCGGCGCCGGTGCCGACGTCCAGCGCCCGTTCGTCGCCGCGCGGCCTGACGAAGTCGCGCACTTGTTGCGTCAGCCGGGCGGCGCGGTCGTCCTGGTGTGCGGCGAGACGCTCGGCCGTACGTGCGAAACGCTCAGTTGACGACGACACGAGTGGCGCGGGTCGGCTGGGAGTTGATCCCGCAGGCGATCTCGTAGCCGATCGTCTCGGCCACGTGCGCATGGCGCTCGATGAGCAGGCCATCGCCGACGATCGTGACCGGCGTGCCGGCCGGCAGCTCCCGGTCGAGCTCGACGGCGACCGCGTCCATCGAGACGGTGCCGACCGCCCGCCGCGGCTCGCCGTCGACGAGCATCTCGGTGCCGGTCATGTCGCGCCTGAAGCCGTCGGCGTAGCCGACGGGGACGATCCCGATCCACGTCGGCTGCTCGGCGACGAAGCGCCGCCGGTAGCCGGTGCTCTCGCCCGGCTGGAGGAGGCGAACCTGGGCGAGCCGGCTCCGCCACGAGAGCGCGGGCCGCAGCCCGTCCTCGGCCGGATCGGTGTCGAACGGCGAGATCCCGTACAGCCCGATCCCGCAGCGCGCGGCGTCGAAGCGAGCCTCCGGGAGCCGCAGCGCAGCCGCGCTGTTCGCGAGGTGGCGTGTGAGGTGCGAGTACGGCTCGGTCGCCTCGCGGAAACGCTCGATCTGCTCCTGCGCGAACGCCTCGTCCGAGTCTGCGGTCGCCAGATGGCTCATCAGCCCGACCACGTTCGCCGGCGGCTCCGGCAATTCCGCGAGCCCCCAGCGGCCCATCCCGGTGTCGAGCTTCAGATGAACCGGAATGTCGGGGGGAATCTCGCCTCCCGAGACGACGAGCTCGAGCTTCGCGTCGCGCGCCTCGGCCACCTCGTCCGTCGAGCACATCACGACGATCCGCGCCTCCGGATGCTCGCGGCGCAGCTCGACCGCTTCGGGGACGGTCACGACACAAAGCGCCGAAGCCCCCGCCTCGAGCGCCGCCCGTGCAACGTCATTCGCGCCGTGCCCGTAGCCGTTCGCCTTCACGACGGCCCAGAGCTCGGCTCCGTCGAGCGCCTCGAGGAGCCGCCGCGCGTTGTGGCGGATCGCGCCCAGATCGATCGTGATCTCGCTCCGCTGCATGCCGCTAGTCTCGCGCGAGCGCACGCGGCAGCGCCTCGACCACGTCGCTCGCCACGAGTCCGTAGCGCTGTGCCGCCTCGTGTGAGGCGATCTGCTGCGCCGCACACGCCGCCGCCGCCGCCAACCGCGGCTCCATCCCCTTCGCGAGGAAGGCGGCCGTTATGCCGGTGAGGACGTCGCCGGTGCCCGCGGTGGCCAGTGACGGGAGGCCGAGGGCGCACACGAGTACGCCGTATCCCGGCGCCGCGACGAGGGAGTCCTCTCCCTTGAGCACGACGACGCAGTTGAACCGCTCCGCGGCTTCCTGCGCCGATGCGAGCCGGTGCGCGGCGATCTCCTTCGAGGCGCGACCGAGCACCCTCCCGAGCTCGCCCTCGTGCGGGGTGAGCACACGCGGAGCCGGCCACTCGCCGGGCTCGAGCCCGAAGAGCGCGTCGGCATCGACGACCGCGGGCAGCTCGACCTCCGCGAGGAGGCGGCGGACGAGCACCTTCGATTCCTCCTCGCGTCCGAGGCCGGGCCCGACCGCGAGCGCCTTGGCCTTCGCGGCCGCCTCGAACACCTGCTCGAGGGGGCGCTTCACGGCTTCCAGCACAAGGGTCTCGAGGACCGGCAGTGACGCGGCCGGCGCGGCGATCGTGACGTAGCCCGCGTCAGCGCGAAGGGCCGCGCGGGAGGCGAGCGCCGGAGCGCCCGTCACGCCCGCCGAGCCGCCCACCACGAGGACGTGACCCGCCGTGTACTTGTTGTCGCCCGCCGAGCGGCGCGGCACTTCGGCGAGGATCTCGGGGCCGACGAGCCGGTGCTCGGTCTCCGCCGCCGCGAGGCCGATGTCCGCGATCGCCACCTCGCCGGCGTGGAAGCGGCCCGGCGCCACCGCGAGACCGACCTTGGGGCCGTGCATCGTCACGGTGACGTCGGCGTGCACCGCCGCGCCCGCCACCTCGCCGGTCGAGGCGTTCACGCCTGAGGGGATGTCGACCGCGAGCACCGGAACCCCGGCTGCGTTGATCCGCTCGATGACCTGCGCCGTCTCCTCGCGCGGCGCTCCCGTCAGCCCGGTGCCGAGGAGCGCGTCGATCACGACGTCGGGTTGCTCGTCGACGAGCTCGCGCCCCTGCGCGCCGAGGATCTCGGCGGCGATGCGTCCGTCGCCGCCGTTGGCGCCGCCGCCCGCGTGGAGCCCGATCCGCCGGGCGTCGGGCCAGCGGCGCATGAGCTCGTCCGCGACGGCCGCCCCGGCGCTCTGCATCATCGCGTCGACGTCGTGCCCCGCCTCGGCGGCGCGCATCTCCTCCGCGGAGTAGAGCGGCTCGAGCTCAGCCATCGGAGGCGATCGCGACCGCCTGCGCGAGCTCGCGCGAGTGGGTCATCGAGAGGTCGACGGACCCGACCCCGAGCGCAGCCGCGCGCTCGGCAAGACGCCCCGAGAGCCGCACCGCCGGCTTCGGCCGTCCGACGATCTCGACCTCCTGCCAGGCGAAGGCGCGAGCGACGCCGAAGCCGAGCGCCTTGCCGACTGCCTCTTTGCCGGCGAAACGGCCGGCGTAGCTTTGCGCCGGATTGCGCCGCGAGTCGCAGTAGGCGCGCTCGGCCTCGGTGAAGCAGCGCTCGCGGAAGCGGGCGTAGCGGGCGAGCGAGCGGCGGATCCGCTCGATCTCGATCAGGTCGGTGCCGACGGCGATCATGCGATGTGCTCCTCGAGCCACTCGGGGAGGTGCGCGATCGAGGAGACGATGCCGTCCGGCTGGACGCGCGACACCTCGACTGCGTCCGGCCGGAACTTCCCGGTGCGGACGAGCACGGCATGCATCCCGACACCGTGCGCGCCGACGACGTCGGTCTCCAGATCGTCCCCCACCATCCAGGTCATGGACGGCTCGGCGTCGAGCGCGCGGCAGGCGGCGTCGAAGTACGCAGGGCTCGGCTTGCCGAGCACGGTCGCCGTGGTCTCCGCCGCGTACTCGAGGCCGGCGACGTAGCAGCCGGAGTCGAGCAGCGGCCCGCGCTGCGTCTGCCACCAGCGGTTCCGGTGAAGGCAGTACAGGTCGGCCCCCAGCTCGAGCTCCGCGAACGCGCGCGCGAGATTCATGTACGAGAAGACGAGGTTCGTCTCGGGCGAGTCGTCGGCGCCGCCGATCAGGACGGCCTCGACGTTGTCGCCGACGAGCTCGATCCCCTCGAGGTCACCGACGAGCGCGTGCATGACGAGCGCGAGAACGCGCTTGCCCCTCAGCGCCTCGACGGCCGCGTCCGCAGTCGTCTGCACCTCTGTCTCGTCGAGGTCGATTCCGCTCGACTTGAGGCCCGCGGCGAGGTCCGCCTTCGAGCGCGTGGTGTTGTTCGTGACGAAGCGGAGCCGGTGCCCGGCGTCGCGCAGGCGTCGCACCGCGTCGGCCGCGCCCGGCAGCGGCTGGCCGGATACGTGCAGGACGCCGTCCACGTCGAGCAGAATCGCGGCCATCGGCGTAGGCTAGACGGAGCCGACCAGTAGCGTAGGCGTCGGCTATGCCGGCGCCGGAGCGACAAATCCACGGCGAGTCTATTCGCGTCACGCGCTCCGTCGTGCTCCCGCTCGCGGAGGTCGAGCTGCAGGTCTCCCGCTCGAGCGGGCCTGGCGGACAGCACGCGCAGAAGTCCGAGACGCGCGTCGTCGCCGTCTTCGACGTCGAGACGTCGAGCGCGCTCACGGAGACACAGAAGCGGCGCGTGATCTCGCGCGCCGGACCCGTGCTGCGCGCGGTCGCGCAGGACGAGCGGAGCCAGTCCCGCAACCGCGAGCTCGCAATCGAGCGGCTGGTCGCCGCGCTGCGAGAAGCGCTCCGCGTCGAGCGAAAGCGCGTCGCGACGAGGCCGACCAAGGCGGCCCGCGAGCGCCGCCTGGGACACAAGCGGCGTCGCGCACAGATCAAACGATCGCGGCGTCCCCCGGACCAGGACTAGGCGGCGCCTCGACCCCCACGTGCGGCAGCCACTCGAGCCAGCGCGGCAGGTACCAACTGCGCGCATCGAGCAATCCGAGGACGCTCGGCAACACGACCGAGCGGATGACAGTGGCGTCGAGCAGTAGAGCGACGGCGACGCCGAACCCCATCTGCTGGAACATCACGAGTTGACCACGTGCGAAGCCGGCGAAGACCACGACGATGATCAGCGCCGCGCCGGTGATGATCCGAGCCGTCGAGGCAACGCCCCACACCACCGCGTCCCTCGTCGAGCCCGTTTGATCGAACCGCTCCTTGATCCGGCTCATGAGGAAGACCTGGTAGTCCATGGAGAGGCCGAACAGGACCGAGAAGAGGAAGAGCGGCACCCAGGCGTCGATGACGTGGGTGGACTGGAAGCCGAAGAGACTCGCACCGTGGTCGTCGAGGAAGACGAGGGTGAGCAACCCGTAGGCTGCGCCGACCGATAGCAGGTTGAGGACGATCGAGATCAGCGCGACCATGATCGAGCGGAACGCGACTGTCAACAACACGAAGCTCAGGCCGAGCACGAAGAGCAACACGTACGGCGTCGGACTCGAGACCGCATCGAAGTAGTCGACGTTCTCGGCCGTGTCCCCGCCCACGTACACCTTCGCGCCGCTACTACCGAAGATCGACGGAATGACGTTGGCACGCAGGTCGCGGACTGCGCTCACCGCAGCTCCTCCGACCGGGTCGCCGCGCACCGGCGCCACGAGGAGCGCGACGCCACCGTCGCGGGCCGAGGTCTTGATCGTCCCGGGACCGAAGCTCCCTTCGGAAGCCAACCGGCGTTCGAGCCGGACGAGATCGCCGTGCACGGCCGCATCGTTCCCGCCCACCGCGACGACTCGGACCGGTTCCGGATTCTGGTCCGGGAACGCGCGCTGGAGCAGGACGTAACCCCGTTTCGAAGGCAGGTTCGACGGCAGGGTGCTGACGCCGTTGGCACCGATGTGCAAGCCGAAGATCGGCACGGCAAGCGCGAGCATCGCACCCGCCGAAAGGGTCAGCGAGAGCGCCGGCCGACGGAGCACGGCCTCGACGATCCGGCGCCAGAAGCGACTCTCCGACGCGCCCTCCTGGCCGAGGTTGCGGCCGACGTAAGGGACGCGGAGCGAGTCGACGCGGTCGCCGACCACGCTCAACAGAGCGGGCAGCAGCGTCAGCGCGGCGGCGACGGAGACGATGCCGACGAGGATCGCCCCGAGGGCGAGGCTGCGCATGATCGAGGTCGGCACGATGAACATCCCGAGCAGCGCGATCACGAACGTCGAGCCGCTGAACAGAACTGCGCGACTGGCGGTGGCACCTGTGCGCGCGATCGCGTCCTCCTTCGCTAGCCCGAGCGAGCGCTCTTCGCGGTAGCGCGAAACGACGAACAGCGAATAGTCGATCCCGAGCGCGAGCCCCATGCCCGTGAGCATGTTCACGATGAAGACCGAGAGCGAGAACTCGAGCGAGATCAGCGCGACGAAGCCGAGCGCAACGATGATCGACAGGATCGCCATCAACACCGGCACGAGCCCGGCGACCACCGCACCGAAGACGAGGATGAGGACGATCAGCGCGGCAGGGAGGCCGAAGGCGAGCTCACCCTTCTCGAGGTCGGTCTGCGACTGCTTGCCGAAGTCGTAGCCCGTGCTGTGATAGCCGGTGATGCCGACCGTGAACCCGTCGCCGTTCGACTTCTCCACGACCTGCTCGACGGGCTTCGCCCCGGAGTCACTGTCGATGAGAAGCGAGATGAGGGCCGAGTGGCGATCGCGAGAGACCGCGACCACGCGGAGGCTGCTGACCTTCCCCGTAGCCTGAAGGGAGGCCTCGCCACGCTTCACGAACGCGTGGAACTGGGGCGCGTCGACGGTGTAGCGGTGGGAGCTGACGACGATGACGTCCCCCTTCGCGGCAGCCGCCTCCTGCGGGAACGCCTTCGCGATCGCGTCCTTTGCCTTGGTCGACTCGGGCTTGCCGATGACGTTCCCCTGCGAGCTCAGCCCGTGCAGCGACGTTGCGATGAGAGCGAACGCCGCGAGCACCGCGATGCCCCAGAAGGCGAACGTCCTGCGCGGCCGCGAGGCGCACGACCGTGCGAGCCTCTCGGTCAAACCCATGCCTTAGCCCTTACTCCACCGTGACCGTCTTCGCCAAGTTGCGGGGCTGGTCGACGTTGAGGCCGCGCAGCCGCGCGATGCGGTAGGCGAGGAGCTGGAGCGGGATCACGGCCAGCGAAGCCTGGAGGAAGTTCGGCGTCCGCGGGACGTAGATCACGTCGTCGGCGTGATGCTGGATGTCCTCGTTGCCGTCGGTCGCGATCGCGATCACGTGCGCGCCGCGCGCCCGTGTCTCCTGGATGTTCGAGACGATCTTGTCGTAGACGTGGATGTTGGTGGCCACGACGACGACCGGCGTCCCCTCCTCGAGCAGCGCGATCGGCCCGTGCTTCATCTCGCCGGCCGAGTACGCCTCGGTCGGGATGTACGAGAGCTCCTTCAGCTTGAGCGCGCCCTCGAGCGCGACGGGCAGGCCGATGTGGCGGCCGAGGTAGAGGAAGAACGGCTTGTCGTGGAAGCGCTGCGCGATCGACTCGATCGGATGGTCGCCGTCGAGGAACTCCTGCATCTTCCGCGGCAGCTCGTGCAGGCGGTCGAGGATGAAGTCGATCTCGTCCTGCGGCAGGGTCCGGCGGACCTCGGCGAGCTTGAGCGCGAGCAGGCTCAGGAGCGCGACCTGAGCGGTGAACGTCTTCGACGCGGCGACGCCGACCTCCATCCCGCAGCGGGTGAAGAGGGTCGATTCGGCCTCCCGCGTGATCTGCGTGCCCATCAGGTTCGTGATCGCGAGGGTGCGCGCACCGCTCTCGCGCGCGAGCTTGACGGCGTTGACCGTGTCGCGCGTCTCCCCCGACTGCGAGATCCCGATCACGAGCGTGTCCTTCGACAGCACGGGGTTCCGGTAGATCCACTCGCTCGCGATGTCGGGCTCGACCGGGACGCGCGCCCACTCCTCGAGGATGTACCGCCCCACGACGCCGGCGTGGTAGGCAGTGCCGCAGGCGACGATCACGATCCGGCGCAGGTTGCGGATCTCGAGCTCTGTCAGCGCGATTGCGTCGAGCATGAGCTTGTGGCCGCGGACGCGGTCGCCGATCGTCTCGGCCACGGCATCCGGCTGCTCGAAGATCTCCTTGAGCATGAACGTCTCGTACCCGGCCTTCTCGGCGCCCTCCTCGTCCCAGTCGATCTCCTGCCGCTCGGGCGCCTCGACCTCGGCGCCGTGGAGGAAGAACCGGACGCCCTCGGGCGTGACCTCGACCACGTCGCCGTCGCGCGGGTGCAGCACGGTGCGGGTCTCGGTGAGGAAGGCGGCGATCGAGGAGGCGAGGAAGTTCTCGCCCTCGCCGAGCCCGACGACCAGCGGAGTCTGATGCCGGACGCCGACGAGCACGTCGGGCTGCTCGTGGTGGATCGCGACGATCGAGAAGTGCCCCTCGAGCTGCGGATAGATGCGGGAGAGCGCCTCGACGAGGTCGCCGTCGTACGCCTCCTCGAGGAGGTGGACCACGACTTCGGCGTCCGTCTCGGAGGTGAGCGTGTGGCCGCGCTCGACGAGGCGCGCGCGCAGATCGACGTAGTTCTCGATGATCCCGTTGAGGACGATCGCCAACCGGTCCGGCTCGCAGCCGGTGAGCGGGTGCGCGTTCCGCTCGGTCACGGCGCCGTGCGTCGCCCAGCGCGTGTGGCCGAGCCCGTGATGCGAGTGGGAGCCGTTCGTCCCGGCAGCCTCGACGAGATTGTCGAGGTTGCCGACGGCGCGCACGTAGTCGAGCCCGTCGTCCTCGCGCAGGGCGATCCCGGCGGAGTCGTAGCCTCGGTACTCGAGCCGGCGCAATCCCTGCAGGAGTAGCGGCTTTGCGTCGCGCGACCCGACGTATCCGATGATTCCGCACACGTCCGCTCCTTTCCCCGCTGGGCACGGAAAACGCTCCCTGAGAACACGAAAAGCCCGGCCTCATGGCCCGACCGCTGCGTCGCGGGCGGGTCAGCCGAGCTCGCGTGTCACCAGGTCGGCGATGCTAGCACAGAGCCGCTCTGCCTCTTCCGGCGTCTCGGCCTCCGCAAGCACGCGGACGACCGGCTCGGTGCCGGAAGGCCGCACGAGAACCCGACCCGAGCCGTCGAGCTCGGCATTGGCGGTCTCGACGGCCGTACGGAGCCCGTCCGGGAGCGGGCCGCGGCCGGCGCGGGGCAGGTTCCGCATCGCCTGCGGGAAGCGCGGCATGACGGCGACCGCCTCGGAGAGGCGACGGCCGCGGAGCGCGCGGCAGAGGAGGAGGCCGGCGACGAGACCGTCTCCCGTGACGTGGTCGTCGAGCCAGATCAGGTGGCCGGACTGCTCGCCGCCGAGTCGCATCTCCTCACGTCGCAACGCCTCGAGGACGTAGCGGTCGCCGACGTCGGTGACGACGA
>DATBAH010000060.1:0-30846 GCA_036271615.1 Gaiellaceae bacterium | reverse complement strand
GACGGGCTCGCCCCGACCTGGGAGACGCGAATCGGCCCGCATCACCTCTGGGCGCTCGACCTCGCGCTCGCGGACCTGCCCGCGCCGCGTCACGCGCTCGATCTCGGCACGGGAACCGGCGTCGTCGCTCTTGCGCTCGCCGAGCGCTATCCGGAGGCCGAGGTCGTGGGGATCGACCTCAGCCCGGGGATGATCGAGGAGGCTCAGAGCAAGCTCTCGCCCGAGCTCGCCGGCCGTGTGCGGTTCGAGGTCGGCGACGCGTCGGCGCTCTCCTGCCCGGACGGCGAGTTCGACCTCGTCGTCCTTTCGAACATGATCCCGTTCTACGACGAGCTCGCCCGAATCGTCGCGCCGGACGGGACGCTCGTGTTCTCGTTCTCGAGGGGCGCCGAGACGCCGATCTACGTCCCTGCGGAGCGCTCGCGCGCGGAGCTCGGCCGCCGGGGCTTCGCGGAATTTGCGGAGTTTTCGGCGGACCCGGCCACGGCGCTCAGAGCAAAGAGGGAGTAGGCTCCGTGGCAACGGTCGTCCGCGACACGGTCGCACCGGTCCGAACGACCCGAGGCCCCCGAGAACGCGCAAGCGTCACCGGGGGCCTCTCTGTCGGTTGCTGGGCCAGCATCCGCAGCCGCATCGCTCGCGGGAATCACTACGAACGAGGGAACGGTGGGTTGGGCGACCGTTCTCTCGCCCGAGCAGGTGAAGCCTCCGCCGGACCGACACGAGCAGGCGCCAAGAAAAAATGGCGAGGGCCGGACTCGAACCGGCGACACCCCGGTTTTCAGCCGAGTGCTCTACCAGCTGAGCTACCTCGCCGCGGCTGGGCGGCGGTCAGTGTAGCCAGGCATCCTCCACCGAGAGCGTTAGCCTGCGCGCGGTGAACGTCGAAGAGACTGCCCGGGAGATCGCTGTGATCGGCGCGACGCTCGACCTCGGTGCCGGGCGGCGCGGGGTCGACATGGGCCCGTCCGCGATCCGTTATGCGGGTCTGGAGCAGCAGCTCACGGAGAAGCTCGGCGTGTGCGTGACCGACGCCGGCAACGTCATCTCCCCGGTCGTGGAGACCGCGGACGTGGGTGACGAACGTGCCCGCTACCTCCGGCAGATCCTCGATCTCTGCGATCGCCTCTCCGGGCTCGTCGCGGAGGCCGCCGGGCGCGGTGCGCTGCCGCTCGTCCTCGGCGGCGACCATTCCGTCGCGCTCGGCTCGCTCGTCGGGATGGCCAAGGTGCGGGGCTCCGGCGGCGTCGTCTGGGTCGATGCCCACGGCGACCTCAACACTCCCGAGACGTCACCGAGCGGCAACGTCCACGGGATGGTGCTCGCTGCGGCGCTCGGGCTGGCCGGCGATGCGTTCCGGCGCGAGGGCTGGCCCCTGCCGGCGGTTGAGCCGGGCAAGCTCGCGCTCGTCGGCGTGCGCTCGCTCGACGACGGAGAGCGGGAGCTTCTGGGGAGGATCGACGCGAAGGTCTTCACGATGAGCGAGATCGACCGGATCGGGGTCGAGCCGTGCATGCGCGAGGCGCTGGCGCACGCGTCGGGCGCGGCGTTCCTCCACGTCTCGCTCGACATGGACGCGGTCGATCCCGACTATGCGCCGGGGGTGGGCACGCCGGTGCGCGGGGGCCTGTCGTACCGCGAGGCGCACCTTGCGATGGAGACGGTGGCGGAGTCCGGTCTCATCGACTCGATGGACGTCGTCGAGGTCAATCCGATCCTCGACCGCGAGAATGCGACCGGGCAGCTCGCCGTCGAGCTCGTGGCGTCCGCTCTCGGCGCTCGGATCCTCTAGTGCTCCAACTCGAGGTGCGAGAAGGAGACATCACCACCGTCGAGGCCGACGCGGTCGCGAACGCGGCGAACGATCGGCTCTGGATGGGCGCCGGCGTCGCGGGAGCCCTCAAGCGGGCGGGCGGCGAGGAAATCGAGCTCGAGGCGACAGCGCTCGGACCGATCCCGCTCGGTAGCGCCGTCGCGACGACCGCCGGGCGGCTGCGGGCGCGTTACGTCATCCACGGCGCCGTGATGGGGCAGGACCTGCGGACGAACGCCGACCTGGTGCGCCGCACGACGCGCTCGTGCCTCGCGCTCGCCGACGAGCTCGGATGCCGCTCCCTCGCGCTGCCGGCCTTCGGCACGGGAGTCGGCGGCTTCCCGCTCTCCGAGTGCGCGCGGATCATGGTCGAGGAGGCGCGGAGCTTCGAGCCGCGGTCGCTCGAAACCGTGATCTTCGCCGTCTTCGGCGGCGAGGCCTACGAGGCGTTCTCGTCCGAGCTCTCCTCGCCGCTCTCCGCAGGCTCGTAGTAGCGGCGACCCTCGAGCTCCTCGGGCAGGTAGCTCGTCTCGAATCCCTGCGGGTCGTCGTGCGGGTAGACGTAGCCCTCGCCGTGCCCGAGCCGGCGGCCGTACCACGAGCCGTCGCGCAGCGCCTTCGGCGGCCGGTCGACGCCGCGTTCCTGCACGTCGGCCGTCGCCCGGTTGAGCGCCAGATAGCTCGCGTTCGACTTCGGCGCGCGCGCGAGGTAGGTCGCCGCCTGGGCGAGGTTGAGCCGCGCCTCGGGGAGACCTACGTGCTCGACCGCCTGGGCGGCCGCGACCGCGACGAGGAGCGCCCGCGGGTCGGCGTTGCCAATGTCCTCGGAGGCCAGCACGATCATCCGCCGGGCGATGAAGCGCGCATCCTCGCCACCCTCGAGCATCGCCGCGAGATAGTAGATCGACGCATCGGCGTCGCTGCCGCGCATCGACTTGATGAACGCGGAGGTGTAGTCGTAGTGCGCGTTGCCCGCCTTGTCGTAGACGAGCGGCGGCTTGCGGGCCGCGTCCTCGACGTGTGCCTCGGTCACGCCCGAGCCCTCTGCCTTCGCCGTCTCCGCCGCCAGCTCGAGGATGTTGAGCGCCGACCGTGCGTCGCCTCCGGAACGACGCGCCACGAGCGCGACGAGCTCGTCCCCGAGCTCGACCTCGAGCTCCTCCGCGCCGCGCCGGACGATCTCGGCGAGGGCATCCTCGCCCAGCGGCTCGAGCTCGTACACCTGTGTGCGGGAGATGAGCGCCGAGTTGACCTCGTAGTACGGGTTCTCGGTCGTGGCGCCGATCAGCGTCACGAGCCCCGACTCGACTCCGGGCAGCAACGCGTCCTGCTGCGCCTTGTTGAAGCGGTGGATCTCGTCGAGGAAGAGGATCGTGCGCCGGCCCGTGGTGCCGAGCCGCTCCTGCGCCCGCGCGAGCACCTCGCGCACGTCCTTCACCGTCGCCGAGACCGCCGACAGTTCCTCGAACGCCGCGCCGGTCGAGGCCGCGACGATCCGCGCGAGCGTCGTCTTGCCGCTGCCGGGCGGGCCGTAGAGGATGGAGGAGCGGACGCGGTCCTCCTCGATCGCCCGCCGCAGGGCGGAGCCCTGGCCAAGCACGTGCTGCTGGCCGACGAACTCCTCGAGGGTCGTGGGCCGTAGCCGCTGCGCGAGCGGCGCGACGTCGCCCGCGCGCCGGTCGGCGGCATCGGAGAAGAGGTCGCCCACGACCTCAGTATGCTCCGCCGCATGTCGCCGTCCGTCGTCGACACGTGGAGCGGGGCGAGCTACGAGCGCATGGCCGAGACCTTCGCGCCGATTCACGACCGCATGGTCGACGCGCTCGCGCTCGAGCCCGGCAGCCGCGTTCTCGACGTCGCCTGCGGCCCCGGCGGCGTGGCGCTGCGCGCCGCCCGCGCGGGTGCGGACGTCGTCGGAATCGACATCTCGGCCGACCAGCTGGCGAAGGCGCGCAGCGCCGCGGATGCCGAGGGCCTCGCGATCCGGTTCGACGAGGGCGATTGCCAGGAGCTTCCATACGCCGACGGCGAGTTTGACCGTGTCGCATCCGCATTTGGCGCGATCTTCGCCGGCGACCACGAGCGCGCTGCCGCCCAGCTCGCCCGCGTCTGCCGTCCCGGCGGCCGACTCGCCCTCACCGCGTGGCCGGAGGACGAGTGGACGGCGGTGAACGCGCGGGCCGGACGGACGTTCCCGCCGGGTCCGGCCGCGAGCGACTGGGCTCGGGAGGAACACGTCCGGGCGCTGCTCGGCGAGGCATTCGACCTCGAGCTTCAGAGCGGCAAGTGGCGCATCGAGGCGGATTCGGGCCAAGCGCTCTGGGAGCTCGCCTCGACGTCGATGCCGCCGCTCCGGGCCTGGCTCACGGAGCAGAGCGACGAGGTGCGGGCGCGTGCGGAGCAGGTCTATCTCGACTATTTCGCGCTCGGGGTGTTCGAGCGCGAGTACGTCCTCGTGCTGGGGATCCGCCGCTGAGCACCATGACCCTCCGCGACGAGGTCACCGACCTTCTCCAGCGGCTGATCCGCGTCGATACGACGAACCCGCCCGGGAACGAGACGGCCGCGGCCGAGCTCCTGCGCGAGTACCTCGAGGCCAACGGCGTCGCGTGCGAGCTGATCGCGCGCGCGCCCGAGCGCGCCAATCTCGTGGCACGGCTTCCCGGCGGCGACGGCCCGTCGCTCCTCTTCCTCGGGCACACGGATGTCGTCCTCGCCGATCCGGCCGAGTGGTCGGTGCCGCCGTTCTCGGGTGAGCTGCGAGACGGTCAGGTCTGGGGACGCGGTGCGCTCGACATGAAGAGCGAGGTGGCGGCGAACGCGGTCGCCATCGCGTCACTCGCGCGCGAGGGCTTCAAGCCGAGCGGCGACCTGATCTTCGCGGCGACCGCCGATGAGGAGGCCGGCGCAGGCTTCGGGCTGGAGTGGTTGTGCGAGGCCCACCCCGATGCCGTGCGGTGCGAGTTCGCGATCAACGAGGGCGGCGGAGACCGGATCGAGCTCGAGAACGGCCGGCCGATCTACCTGCCGACGGTGGCGGAGAAGATGACAGCGCCGTTCCGGCTGACCGTGCACGGCCGCTCCGGCCATGCCTCCATGCCGCGCATCGCCGACAACGCGCTCGTCAACGCCACCCGTCTGATCGACCGGATCGCCGCGTACCAGCCGGAGCCGCAGCTCGGACCCGAGGTTGAGCGCTTCCTCCAGGCGGTGCTCGACGAGGTGCCGCCGGCGAACGAGGCCGTCCAGCGGATGACGCCCGTCTCCCCGATTGCCGCCGTCCTCGTCGACGCACTCCTCGGGCCGACCTTCTCGCCCACCATCATCTCCGCCTCGCGGAAGCGGAACGTGATCCCGGCGCTCTGCGAGATCGAGGTCGACTGCCGCCTGTTGCCGGGCCAGCACCCCGAGCACGTCGAGCCGATGATCCGCGCAGTGCTCGATGCTGGAAACGTCGTCGGCGGAGCCGACGACGCCCAGCGAACAGCGAGGGGCGGCGAAGTCGACTACGACCTCGAGTGGATCGAGGCTCAAGGCGGCACACGCTCGTCGCTCGACACGCCGTTGTGGCGCGCGCTCGAGGAGTGGGTGGAAGAGGTCGAGCCGGGAGCGAAGGCGGCTCCGCTCGCGTGCGTCGGGTTCACCGACAGCCACTGGCTTCGCGAGGCCTTCGGCACCGTCGCGTACGGCTTTTTCCCGTCGAGCGGCGAGCTGCCGCCGGAGGTCGCTGCATCGCTCATCCACTCGGCGGACGAGCGCATCCCGGTAGCCGATCTCGAGCTCGGCGTCGGTTGGCTGCGCCACGCCGCGCAGGCTCTCCTCGGCTAGGAGGGTTTGGCCGACTACCCTTCGCCGCGATGTCAGAGGAGAAGATCCGGCTCGGCGGCATGGCCCTTCCGAATGGCGTGCTCGTGCACGGCCCGCACTCCTGGGCGTGCGCGATCCGGCACGAGGACGGGCGGATCGAGGTCGTCTCGTCGCGTAAGCGCTTCCAGGCGTCGCGGATCCAGAATCCGATCCTGCGCGGTCCGGCTCGCATCGCCGAGGCGCTCGCGCTCCTGCCCCAGATCAAGCTGAAGCTCCCGGCGGCGCGGCTCCCGATGGAGAACCCGCGCACGCTCGTCTCGATGCTGGGCGCGGCAGTGTTCGTGCGCAGCTTGCGCGAGTCGGGGCTCCGGCCGGTCGCGCGCGAGCTGCTCGCAGCGATCGCGTCGGTCGCGCCGGCGGTGCTCGCGCTCCGCGGGGGTGAGCTCGCCGCGTACCACGGCGCCGAGCACATCTCCATCGGCACCTACGAGCACGGCAAGGGCGCGACGCGCGAGCACGAGCGCTGCGGCGGGCATCTCGTCGGGCCGCTTCTTGCGACGTCCGTGGTCGGCAACGTGCTGGCCGGGCTCGCGCCGGAGCGGCACCGCCGCCAGGCGCAGGCGGCCGCGCAGATCGGCGCGATCGCCGCGGCGACCGAGCTCTTCGGCTGGATGGCGCGGAATCCCGAGAACCCGCTCGCGCGGGCCCTCTCGAAGCCGGGACACGAGATCCAGCACCGCTTCTCGACGGCCGAGCCGAATGCCGAGCAGCTCGAGGTGGCCGAGGCGGCGCTCCAGGCGTGCCTCGAGCTCGAGCGTGTCGAGCAAGCCGCGTAGGCAGCGCCTCGCTCCCGAGGTCTTCGACCTCCCCGTCGAGAAGATGCGCGCGGGCTGGTACACCGACGCGTACTTCAACCATGCCCGCGCAACGCTCCTCGCCGACGGCCGGCACCCGCGCGTCGTCGTGCAGGTCTTCCAGAAGAACGACGCCTGGCTCGGCGGGATGGACGAGGCGATCGCGATCCTGCGCCTGTGCTCCTACGAGCCGGAGAGCCTGACGATCAGGGCGCTCCACGACGGCGATCGGCTCGAGCCCTGGGAGACGGTGTTGACGATCGAGGGCGACTACACGACGTTCGCGCACCTCGAGACCGTCTATCTCGGCACGCTCGCTCGGCGGACGGTGATCACGACGAACGTCGTGCGCGTACTCGAGGCGGCGAACGGCAAGCCGGTCATCTTCATGCCGGCGCGCTTCGACCACCACCGCGTGCAGGCGGGTGACGGCTACGCGGCCTACGTCGCGGGGCAGGTCACCGGCCGGGAGATCGGAGTCACGAGCGACGAGCAGGCCTCGTGGTGGGGCGGGCGCGCGATCGGCACGGTGCCGCACTCACTGATCGCGGCGTACGGCGGCGACACCGTCCTCGCTGCACGCAAGTTCGCGGAGTGGGCGCCGACGGACATGTCCGTGACCGTCCTCGTCGACTTCGAGAACGACTCGGTGGGGACGGCGCTCGAGGTCGCGGAGGCCCTCGGCGATCGGCTCTGGGGAGTCCGGCTCGACACGTCCGAGACGCTCGTCGACCGCTCGCTCTGGGAGGAGATGAGCGACTTCAAGCCGACCGGCGTGAACGAGCAGCTCGTGCGTAAGACGCGTGACGCGCTCGACGCCGCCGGCTTCGGCCGCGTGCGCATCGTCGTCTCCGGAGGCTTCACCGTCGAGAAGATCCATGCCTTCGAGGAGGACGAGGTGCCGGTGGACGCGTACGGCGTCGGCTCGTCGCTCATCCGCGGGGCCGACGACTACACCGCTGACGTCGTGATCACCGACGGGCAGCCGTCCGGGAAGTTCGGGCGCTCCCTCCGCGACAACCCGCGGCTCGAGCTCGTCGACTGATCAGCTCAGCTTGTCGGGGTGTCCGAGCCGGCCGAGCTCGGCGATGTCACGGCGGAAGAAGAGCGCGACGGTCCAGTCCACCACGACCCGGACCTTCCTCTGCCAGAGGGGCAGCTGGTACAGGTGGTACGAGCGCGTCACCCACCAGCCGAGGAAGCCCCGCAAGCGCAGGCCGAGCACCTCGGCGATGCCCTTGTGCCGCCCGAGCGTCGCGACCTGGCCGAGCATCAGGTAGCCGTAGGGCTCGGGCGTCCCTGTCAGGTTCTTCGCGAGACGCCGCGCCTGGCGGAGCGCGTGTTGGCACGTCGGCGGATCGGGCTGCTCGCTGCGGGTGTTCGGGACGCGAGCGCAGTCGCCGAGCGCCCACACGTGCTTGTGCTTGCCGACGCGGAGGAACTGGTCGACCTCGACGCGGCCCCTCTCGTCGAGCGGCACCGACCATCCGCGCAGATCGGGACTCGGCGTGACGCCCGCGGTCCAGACGAGCGTGTTCGTGGGGATGCGCATCCCGTTACCGAGCGCGGCCTCGTCGGCTGAGACCGACTCGAGCGTCGTTTCGACGTGGATCTCGATCCCGCGTTTGCCGAGCTCGGACGCGGCGTAGTCGCCGAGCGGAGGCGGGATGTCGGGCAGGATTCGCGGCGCCGCGTCGACGAGCACCCAGCGGCGTCTGGTCGAGCGCAGGCGGGGGTAGTAGCGGAGCGCGTCCTCCGCGAGGTCGGACAGCTCGGCGAGCGCCTCGACGCCCGCGTAGCCGGCGCCGACGAAGACGAAGGTCAGGCGCCGGGTGCGCTCCTTCTCGTCGACCGCGGCGTCGGCGGCCTCGAGCTGCTGGAGCACGTGGTTGCGGAGGTAGATCGCGTCGGCGAGCGACTTGAACGACAAGCCGTGCTCCGAGAGACCGGGAATGGGCAGCGTGCGCGGCACGGCGCCGACGGTCAGCACGAGATCCCGCCACCCCACGGTTTGGAGTCCATCGTCCGTCTCGACGGCGACGGTCTGCGCCTCGAGATCGAGGGCGGTCACCGCGCCGAGGATCAGCTCGGCGTGCGGGCACATGACGCGCAGCGGCACGACGCAGTGTCGAGGCTCCAGCGTTCCCGAGGCCGCCTCCGGCAGAAGCGGCGTGTAGAGCATGAAGTTCTCCTTGCTCACGATCGTCGCGCCGCGCTCGCCGAGCAGGCGCGCGACGTAGGCGCCGGCGAAGCCGCCGCCGACCACGAGCACTCCGCCGAGGGCCTGTCTCGTCTCGGTCATCTGCCCTAGCATCGCTGAGATGGCCGTTCAGGTCGCCGTGGTAGGCAGCGGAACGGAGCGCGAGGAGGACGCCGAGCAGGTGGGGCGGCTGCTCGCCGAGCGCGGCGTCACGGTCGTGACGGGCGGTCTCGGCGAGGTGATGGCCGCCGCCGCGCGCGGCGCCAAGAGCGCGGGCGGCACCACGATCGGGATCCTTCCCGGCGAGACGCGGGGCGATGCGAACCGGTGGCTCGACCACGTCGTCGTCACCGGCGTCGGGCACGGCAGGAACCTCGCCGTCGTGGCATCCGGCGACTCCGTGATCGCCGTGGGCGGGCGCTACGGCACGCTCGCGGAGATCGGGTTGGCGCTCACGCTGGGACGGACGGTCGTCGTGCTCGAGCCGGGCTGGCAGGTCGAGGGCACACGGCGGGCCGAGAACCCGGCCGAAGCGGTCGAGCTGGCGCTGGCGGCAGTCCGCTAGACCTTGTGGCGGGCGCGGAAGCTGCGCGCCTTCTCGCGGTTGCCGCAGACCTCCATCGAGCACCAGGCACGCGAGCGGTTACGCGACTTGTCGTAGAAGGCGACGCGGCAGTGCTCGTCCCGGCAGCCCTTGAGTCGTTTCCACTCGTCGGACGGCGCGAGCTCCGCGACCAGTGCGACGATGCGGCCGATCGCGCCGCGCGCTCCGTCGCCCTCTGGCGCGAGGACGGGCTGGCCGTTCTCGAAACGCACGCCGAGGTGAGCCTTGCGCCCGGCTTCCTCGAGCGTCTTCGAGGCGGCCTCGGCATCCACGTCGACGGCGTTGTTCCCGAGGAGGAGCCCCCGGATGGCCTCTCGCACAGCGAGGGCGTCGGCGTGTTCCTGCTCGGTGGGTTCGACGAGATCGTCCACGAGACCCTCCTCGGAGAGCCAATCGGCGAGCTCGTCCGGCGTCGCGATCCGGTCGATGCCGGTCTCGAAGTCCAGCGTGTTGACGTAGTCGCGGACGAGGTCGAGCTGCGTATGTAAAACCGTAACCATTGATCTTGCGTCGGAGGTTACGTAACTGGTAATCTCCGAACAGTGGTTAGGGTAGCACGTCGAGAGGAGGAGTTGTGATGCATCCCGAGCTAAGTCGCCAGTTCGCGCTCGACCGGATCGTCGGCTTCCGGCGCGAGGCCGAGCACTACCGCCTCGCGCGGGAGGCTTCGGTCAACTCGCCGCAGCCCGTGAGGACGGCCATCCAACTGCGGTTGAGCGCCTGCCGCGAGGAGCTCGAGCGTCTCGCAGCGCTGAGCGAGCGGCCGCTGCACGACGGCGATTGGATCGTCGCCGACGTCGACGGAGTACCGGTCGCTGCGGTCTCGGTCGACGACGGGACGACGGTGTACGACCCGTTCAAGCCGAGCTCGCAGGCCGTGTCGCTGCTACGGCTCCGGCGCAAGCAGGTTCTGACGGCGGCGTAGGAACTCGCGCTCGACCTCGCTTGGTGCGAGTTCGAGCGCGAGCTCGTATTCGCTCGCGGCCGGTTGCCCGAGTCGGCGCAGAAGGTCGGCTCGGGTCGAGTGGTAGAGGTAGTAGCCCTCGAGGCCGTCGATCTCGTCCAGCAGCTCGAGCGCGGGGCCGGGGCCGTTGGCGAACGAGACCGCCACGGCTCGGTTCAGCTCGACGACCGGGGACGGGCTCAGCTCCACAAGCCGGCCGTAGAGCAGCGCGATCTGCTCCCAGTCGGTCTCCTCCTCGAAGTGCAGCGAGGCGATCGCCGCCTGTAGCTGGTACGGACCGGGTAGCCGGAGAGAGAGCGCTCGTTCGAGTGCCCGCGTCCCCTGCTCGATCTCGTCGCCGTCCCACAGCGCGCGGTCCTGCTCGTCGAGCAGGACGAGCTCCCCGGTCGACGACACGCGTGCATCGCGGCGGGCGTCCTGCAAGAGGAGGAGCGCGTGGAGGCCATGCACCTCCGCCTCGTCGGGCATCAGCGTGGCGAGCACGGCCGCGAGGCGAATCGCCTCACCGCAAAGCTCCCGCCGGACCGGTGGCCCGTATCCGGCGTTGAAGACGAGGTAGATCGTCGCATGCACCAGCCTCAGCCGCTCCGGGAGCAAATGCTCCGCGGGCACGCGCAGCGGGATGCCGGCGTCGCGGATCTTTCGCTTCGCGCGGACGAGCCGCTGGGCGAGCGTCGTCTCGGGGACGAGGAAGGCGCGAGCGATCTCCGGTGTCTCGAGGCCGCCGACGAGGCTGAGCGTCAGCGCGACCTGCGACTCCGGCGCGAGAGCCGGGTGGCAGCAGGCAAAGATCAGCTCGAGTCGTTCGTCTGGGATCACGGCCTCTTCGTCCTCCGGTAGCTCTTCAGCGCGTGCGAGCAGCTCCGTCTTGCGCGTGAGGGTCTGCTCGCGGCGGATCCGGTCGATCGCGCGGTTGCGCGCGGTGGCGACGATCCACGCGCCGGGGTTGCGCGGGACGCCGTCGCGCGGCCACCGCTCGGCGGCGCGGACGAACGCGTCCTGCACCGCGTCCTCGGCGAGATCGAGGTCACCGAGGACGCGGCCGAGGATCGCGATCGAGCGCGCACGCTCGTCGCGGTAGGCGCGGGCGAGCTCGTCTACGAGGCGACCTCTGCCTCGCGCATGACGATGGGGCGCACCTCGATGTGGCCGTAGCGGGCCGACGGGATCTTGGCCGCCCACTCGAGTGCCTCGTCGAGCGAGTCGACGTCGATCAGGTAGTAGCCGCCGAGCACTTCCTTCGTCTCGGCGAACGGCCCGTCGGTCGTCAGCGTCTTGCCGTCCTCGACGTGGACGACGGTCGCGGTCGATCCGGGCTGGAGCTGGTTGGCACCGACGAGGATGCCGCGGCTCTGCAGCTCCTCCGTGTAGGTCCCGTACTCCGCGTAGATCGCGTTGCGCTCGTCCTCGGGCATCGAGCTCCACTGGCTCTCGTCGTCGTTGATCAGGAGCAGGTACTGCATGGTCGCCTCCTTCGGGCGTGTGTGGACGTCCCTATGACGAACGGGCCGCCGCGAAATCGACAGGGAGTGTGAGACAGGTCGGTCCGCCGTCTCCCTTCACGGAGATGTCGTCGCCCTCGTATTCGAGCACCTCGACACCGGCCTCTTCGAGGCGGCGCTTCGTCTCGACATTGCCGGCCAGGGCGAGCGCGCGGCCGCCGGGGAGCCCGAGGACGTTCGGGCCCATCGTCTTGAACTCCTCGTCCGGCACCTCGACGATCCCGACCTCGCGCTCAGCCAGCAGCTCGACGAGCGGAACAGGCACCAGCGGGAGATACGCGACGACCAGGTCGAGCGAGATCGGATTCAGGAGCGAGCGAAGGTGGAGCACCTCGGCGCGGCCGTGGAAGTGCGGCAGGGGGAATGCGAGCACGTCCACGCCGGGGAGCAGGCGGCGGAGGGCCTCGATGCCGGCGCCGTTTGTGCGGTACGTCCGGCCGACGAGAAGCGTCCTCTCGTCCAGCCAGACCGTGTCGCCGCCCTCCGCGAGCTCGTCGCCCTCCAGCCGGCCGATCACCGGCAGCGGCAAGTCGCCCGCGAGCGCGTCCGGCTCTCCGCGTCGGCCGGCCTTCCCGGGCTGGAGGAGGATCGCCCCTCCCGGCGTCACGAGCGCAGGGTCGTAGACGTAGATCGAGTCGAGGTTGCCGGGCTCTCCGCGGGCTTCGATCACCTCGGCGCCGGCGCCCGCGAGGACGCTTCGGAACTCGTCGTGCTCCGCGGCCAGCCGCGCCGGGTCGGGCTCCGCGCGCCAGCCGAGCTCGCGCCACGACGGGACATCCCCGGCGGACGGCGCGCGGACGAGGATCCTCACGTGGCGAGCATACGGCGGAGCAGGGTGAGAGCTCCGGCCTTGTCGAGGAACTCGTTGAGGTTGCCGCACTTCGGGCTCTGGACGCACGACGGGCAGCCGCGCTCGCAGGGGCAGCCGGCCAGGAGCTCGGCCGTGTCGGCAACCCAGCCCTCGAACTGCTCGAAGCCGCGCGCTGCGATCCCGACTCCGCCCGCGTGGCCGTCGTAGACGAAGACGGTCGGCGCGCCGGTGTCGAGGTGGAGGTTCGTCGAGAGGCCGCCGATGTCCCAGCGGTCGCACATCGCCCAGAGCGGGAGGAGCGCGATCAGCGAATGCTCGGCGGCGTGGAGCGAGGAGAGCAGGAGCGGCATCGCCTCGAGGCCTTCGAGCTGATGCGGTCGCGGCACGAACCAGACCGCTTCGGTGTCGAACGTCGTGGGTGGCAGGTCGAGCGGGACGGTGTCGAGCGTCGAGCCGTCCGCCGCAGCCTTCTTCTGGTACGCGACCACCTGCTCGGTCACCGAGACGCGGCCGAAGGAGAGCTCGAGGCCGAGGCGCCGCTCGATGCGCAGCGCCTCCTCGATCGACGTCTCCGTCTCCTTCTTCGCCTGCGTGTACCAGTCCCCGTCGAACGGCTCGACGAGTGCGCGCCGCGCCTCGAGATCGAGCTCGCGCACGAGGTACTGCCGGCCGAGATGGAGGTAGACGGCGCCCTGGTGCACCGTCGAGTAGGCGCGCTCCCGCTCGGCCAGGCCGAGCACGTCTCCGGTCGAGGAGTCGACGACGAGGAACGCGTCGGGGGACGTCGAGCGAAGCGGGATGCGGGCGGCGGGTGAGTCCTTGCCGGCCCAGACCCAGCCCCGTGCCGTGCTGCGGAGCTCCGGCACATGCGGCGCCCGTTCGAGAGCTTCCGGACCGAGCGTCGCGACGTCGCCCGCGTCGACCGGCGCCTCGAACGCCGCCGCGGCGACGTGTCCGTCGAGCACGCGCGGGTTTGCGTGGTCGAGGATCGCCGCCTCGACCCGTCGCTCGAGCAGCGCAGGCGGCTCGCGCATGAAGTACTGGTCGAGCGCGTCCTCCGAGGCAACGAGGAGGGCCAGGCCGTGACCGCGGCGCCCGGCGCGTCCCCACTGCTGGCGGAGGCTCGCGACGGTGCCCGGGAAGCCGACCGAGATCGCGCAGTCGAGGTCGCCGATGTCGATGCCGAGCTCGAGCGCGTCGGTCGACGTGACGCCGAGCAGGTCGCCCTCGACGAGGCGCCGCTCGATCTCGCGGCGCTGCTGTGGCGTGTAGCCGGCGCGGTACGGGGCGAGTCTTGCAGCTGTCGCGGCGTCGAGACGGTCGCTCGCGAAGAGATGGATGAGCTCCGCCGACTTGCGGCTCTTCGCGAAGCAGATCGTGCGCAGGCCGCGGCCCACGAGCCCGGCAAGCAGGCGAGATGCCTCGCCGAGCGCACTCGCGCGCAGCCCGAGCTCTGCGTCGAGGAGCGGCGGATTCCAGAGTGCGATCGTCCGCTCCGCGCGCGGTGCAGCGTCGTTCTCGACCACCGCTGCCTCCTCACCCGTGAGCGCGTGCGCCAGCTCGGCCGGGTTTGCGATCGTCGCGGAAGCGAGCAGGAACTGTGGCTCGGCGCCGTAGATGCGCGCCAGCCGGTGCAGCCGCCGCAGGACGTTCGCGACGTGCGAGCCGAAGACGCCGCGGTACACGTGCGCCTCGTCGACCACCACGAAGCGGAGGTTGTGGAGGAAGTCGCCCCACAGGTCGTGGCGCGGCAGGACGCCGATGTGGAGCATGTCCGGGTTCGTGAGCACGAGGTTCGCCCAGCCGCGGATCTGCCGACGCCGCTCGGTCGGCGTGTCGCCGTCGTAGATCGCCGCGCGGACCCCGGCGACGCCCAGCTCGCCGAGTGCGCGCGCCTGGTCCTGGGCGAGCGCCTTCGTCGGATAGAGGTAGAGCGCGCGCGCGTGCCGGTCCGCGGCGAGCGCGTCGAGCACCGGGAGGTTGAAGGCGAGCGTCTTGCCCGACGCGGTGCCCGTCGTGACGATGACGTTGCCGCCCGTGCTCGCCGCCGCATAGGCGTCGGCCTGGTGCGCGTAGAGCTCGTGGATGCCGCGGCGTTCGAGCGCCTCCCGCACGGCCGGCTGGAGCGAGTCCGGCAAGGGAGCGATTCGCGGCTCGCGCGCGGGCTCGGTCGCGAGGTGTGCGAGCTCGTCGCCGACGAGGAGCTCGTCCCAGAGAGCGGTTGCAGTCACTCGGCTATTGAAGCGGTCTACGGCTCGCTGAACAGTGTCAGTTGCATCCCGTCCGGCGTCCGGACACGCGCGTTGCGCGCACCCCACGGCGACCTCATGCGGTCCCTAACGACGCTCATGCGCGGATCCATCCCTGTCCACCAGGACGATCCGCGCTGCGTCGATGCCGGTGAGATCGGCTCCGCTCGGGGCGACGACGGCGTCGAAATGCGCCTCCGCCTGGTCGACGACCGTCGCTCCCCGCTGCCGAGCCTGCTCGGCGCGAAACGGATCCGGCTCCACGACGACGACCTCCCAGCCGGCGAGCTCGAGCGGCCGTGCGTGGATTCCCGCGAAGCCGAGCTCGAGGACGCGGCCGGGCCCGTCTCCCAGCAGCTCGAGGATCCGCGGCGTGGCGGAAGCGGCGAGAGCTGGCGGAAGCCGGCGCATCGGTACGCTCGATACATGATGACCCACCGGACCGGCAAGTTCCTCGGCGTCCCGTACGAGGTTGCGCGCCGGCTCGGGTTGCGGCGTTAGGGTTCGCAGACCGGGGTGCCTCGCGGTGAGGCTGAGATCACACCCGTCGAACCTGATCCGGGTCATGCCGGCGAAGGGAGTGCGTTGGTTCCACGCTGCATCACGATCGCAGGCTCCGACTCCGGCGGAGGAGCGGGGATCCAGGCCGACCTGAAGGCGTTTGCCGCGGCCGGCGTTCACGGCACGTCGGCGATCGTCGCGCTCACGGCGCAGAACACACGGGAGGTGGCTTCGGTCTTCGCCGTGCCGCCGTGGTTCGTCCGCGCGCAGCTCGACGCGGTTGCCGGCGACATCGGGATCGACGCTGCGAAGACGGGGATGCTCTTCTCCCGCGCGATCATCGACGCGGTGGCGGACTGGCTGGAGGAGCATCCGCTGCCGGTCGTCGTCGACCCGGTCCTGGTCGCGAGCTCTGGCGCGCAACTGCTGGAGGACGACGCTGTCAGGTCGCTCGTGCACCGTCTCCTCCCGCTGGCGACCGTGGTGACCCCGAATCTCTTCGAGGCACGCGCCCTGACCGCGTCGGAGGCGTCGCCGCCGGAGCTCGCCGAGGCACTCGTGGCGCTCGGCGCGCCGGCTGCGATCGTCACCGGAGGCCACGCGGACGAGCCGGCCGACCACCTCTTCGACGGAAAGGAGCACTACGCGATCCCCTTCGAGCGTCGTGACGTCGCTGCCACCCACGGCGCCGGCTGCACGCACTCTGCAACGCTCGCCGCGCTTCTCGCGCGTGGGCTCTCGCTGGCCGATGCGGCGCGTGGCGCCGCGGCGGCTGCCTCGCGCGCCGTCGCGCAGGGGCTCGCGGAGATCGGCGGCGGCGACGGGCCCGTGGACATCCTGGGAGTCGCGGCGCGATGAGTCTCTCGCCGGGAACCACGCTGCGGGCGCTGCGTGAGCAGAGGCCGCTCGTCCACCAGATCACCAACTACGTCGTGATGAACGAGACGGCGAACGCGACCCTCGCACTCGGCGCGCTGCCGGTGATGGCTCACGCGCGGGAGGAGGTCGAGGAGATGGTCGGGCTCGCGTCCGCGCTCGTCATCAACATCGGCACGCTCTCGGAGCACTGGATCGAGGCGATGCTGCTCGCCGGCGGCGGGGCGAGCGCGCGCGGGATCCCGGTCGTCCTCGATCCCGTCGGAGCAGGCGCGACCGCCTACCGCACCGACACCGCGCGCCGGATCCTCGACGACGTGCGCGTGACCGTGCTGCGCGGCAATGCGGGCGAGGTGGCGACGCTGGTCGGCGCCGAGGCCGAAGTGCGCGGGGTCGAGTCGATCGCGGCCGGGCTCGAGCCGGCCGAGCTCGCGCGGGAGGGCGGGCGCCGGCTGGGTCTCGTCGCGTCGGTCACCGGGCCCGTCGACCATGTCTCGGACGGCGAGCGTGTGCTCGCCGTGGCGAACGGCCATTCGCTGCTCGCCGCGGTGACGGGCACCGGTTGCATCTCCTCGGCACTCACCGGCTGCTTCCTTGCCGCCAAGCCCGGCGAGCCGCTCGAAGCCGCCGCCGAAGCCCTCGCCGCGCTCGGAGTCGCTGCGGAGGATGCCGCCGACGGCGCGCCCGGGCCCGGAACCTTCCACGCGCGCCTCTACGACGCGCTCGCGGCGCTCGATCCGGACACGCTCGACGGCCGGGCGCGCATCTCCGAACTGTGACGACGCTGGCGGAGCTCGGGGAATTCGGGCTGCTCGCCGAGCTCGAGAGTCGGGGGCTTGCGCAGGGAATCGAGCACGACGCGGCTGTGGTCGAAGGGCTCGTCGTGACGCAGGACGCGCTCCTCGAGGGAGTCCACTTCCGCTTCGACCTGCTGAGCTGGCGCGAGCTGGGCGCCCGTGCCGCAGCGGTCAACGTCAGCGACCTCGCCGCGTCGGGCGCGCATCCGCTCGCGCTGCTCGTCTCGCTCGGGCTGCCGCCGGAAACGGAGGTCGAGGACGTGCTCGAGCTCTACTCCGGTCTGAACGAGCGCGGCGCGCCGGTGCGCGGCGGGGACACGACGCGCGCCGACCGCGTCGTCCTCTCCGTGACCGCGCTGGGCCGCGCCGAGCGGGTTCCCGGCCGGGCCGGCGCGCGTCCCGGAGACGTCGTTGTCGTGACCGGCCCGTTGGGAGCCGCGGGGGCGGCGTTCCGTGCCGGCCGGCTTCCCCCGGTGCCGGACCGCGTGGCCGAAGGCACACGGCTCGCGGCGGTCGCGACGGCCATGCTCGACCTCTCGGACGGGTTGGCGCGGGATGCAGGCCAGATCGCGGCGCGTTCCGGCGTTCGCCTCGCGTTCGAGCTCGAGCACGTGCCTCTGGCGCCGGGCGCCGAGCTCGACGACGTCGGCTTCGGGGAGGACTACGAGCTGCTTGCGACGACCCCCGACCCGCTCGACTTCACCGTCATCGGCCGGGTCGAGGAAGGCGAAGGCGTCGAGCTCACGCTTCGCGGCCAGCCGTACTCACTCGCCGGCTGGGAGCACTTCCGCTAGGAACTGCTCGAAGTGCGCGCGCGGGCGCACTCCGACGACCGATCCCAGCGGCTCGCCGCCCGAGAAGAGGATCACCGTGGGGATCGAGAGCACGTCGTAGCGGGACGCGATCCCCACTTCCTCGTCCACGTTCACCCGTGCGACCGCGACGGACAACTCCTCGAGGATCGGTTCGAGCGCCTTGCAGGGTCGGCACCACGGCGCCCAAAAGTCGATGAGCAGCGGCCCGCCCGCGATCGCGTCGTCGAACGTCGACTCGTCGAGCTCGGTCACAGCTGCCCCCTCAACGCGGCAAACCGTAGCGCCGGGACCTTCCAGACCGCCTCGAAGACGATCGACCGGCTCATCTTCGACTCGCCGGCCGTTCGGTCGGCGAAGCGGATCGGAACCTCCACGACGCGGAATCCCTTGCGCAGGGTGCGATACGTCGTCTCGATCTGGAAGACGTAGCCCGCGGCGTCGATCGTGTCCAGGTCGATCGACTCGAGAACGTGCCGGCGGAAGCACTTGAAGCCGCCGGTCGAGTCGTGGATCGGCATCAGGAGAACCCGCGTGTAGATCGAGGCGCCGCGGGAGATCAGGCGCCGCACGAGGCCCCAGTTGGCGGTCCCGCCGCCGGGGACGTAGCGCGAGCCGAGCGCGAGATCGGCGCCCTCCTCGACGGCGGCGATCAGCCGAGGCACGTCGGCCGGGTCGTGCGAGAAGTCGCAGTCCATCTCGAGCACGAGCTCGGCGCCGCCCGCGAGCACGTGCCTGAACCCGTCGACGTAGGCACGGCCGAGCCCCTCCTTGCGTGGCCGGTGGAGTACCTCGACCCACGGCAGCTCGGCGGCGAGCCGGTCGGCGATCTCGCCGGTGCCGTCGGGGGAGTTGTCGTCGATGACGAGGACGTTCACGTCCCGGTGGGCGAGGGCGCGCACCATCCGCTCGAGGTTCTCGCGCTCGTTGTACGTCGGCAGGCAGACGACGGCGCTGGGCACGCTCATATCATCGCGGCAGTGCCGGAACTCCCACGCAACTCCGAGGTCGCCGACCAGATCGAGCTCCTCGCGGATTTACTCGAGCTCGAGGGCAAGGACACGTTCCGGGTCGTCGCCTACCGCCGGGCGGCGGCGCGCGTGCGCGATACGTCGGGCTCGGTCGCCCAGCTCGCGCTCGACGGAAAGGCGAAGGAGCTGCAGGGCATCGGCAAGACGATCGAGGAGAAGATCGTCCAGATCGCCGAGGTCGGCGAGATCGAGACGCTGACGAAGAAGAAGGCCGGCGTCCCGCCGGAGGTCGTCCTCTTCATGAAGCTGCCGGGTCTGGGGCCGAAGACCGCGGCTCGGATCTGGCGCGAGCTCGGCGTCGAGACGCTCGACGAGCTCAAGGTGGCGGCGGAGGGTGAGAGGCTGCGCACGCTCGCAGGTCTCGGGCCGAAGAGCGAGGAGAAGATCCTCGCCGCGCTCGCCTACCAGGCGGAGAGCCCGGAGACGGACCGCTACCTGCTCGGTCGCGGGCTGCCCGAGGTGCAGGCGGTCGTCGCGGCGCTGCGCGAGCTGCCGGCGGCGATCGCGGTCTCCGAGGCCGGATCGGTGCGGCGGCGGAAGGAGACATTCCGCGACCTCGACATCATCGCGAGTGCGACGAATCCCGCCGACCTGACGGGACACTTCGCCGGTCTGAAGTGGGTCGTCGACGTCGCGGCGCAGGGCGACACGAAGGCCACGGTGCTCTCGCGGGACGGGCTCCGCTTCGACCTGCGCGTCGTCCCGCCCGAGTCTTTCGGGAACCTCCTCCAGCACTTCACGGGCTCGAAGGACCACAACGTCGCGCTGCGCGAGGACGCGGTGCGCCGCGGGCTCTCGATCTCCGAATACGGCGTCACGAACGTCGAGACCGGCGACGTCTTCAAGAGCGCGGACGAGGACGCCGTCTACGAGTTCCTCGGCTACCAGCCGATTCCGCCGGAGCTGCGCGAGAGCTCGGGCGAGCTCGAGGCGGCTCGGCGCGGCGAGCTGCCGAAGCTCGTCGACCTGCGCGACGTCCGCGGCGACCTGCACACACACTCGCACTGGTCGGCCGACGGCAAGAGCACGCTCGAGGAGATGCTCGAGGGCGCGGTCGCGCGCGGCTACGAGTACTACGCCGTCACCGACCACTCGCACTACCTCCGCGAGGGACGGCTGCAGGCGCAGCTCGAGGAGATCGAGGCGCTGCGGGCACGCTTCCCGAAGCTGACGATCCTCGCCGGGGTCGAGGCCAACATTCGTTCCAGCGGCGAGGTCGACGTGGCGGACGAGGATCTCGCGCTGCTCGACTGGGTCGTCGCGTCGGTGCACCAGGCGCCCGACTCGCGGCCGACCGAGCGCGTGCTCGAGGCGATGCAGAACCCCTACGTCGACGTGATCGGCCATCTCACCGGCCGGCGGATCGGGAAGCGTCCGCCGCGCGACGTCGACGTCGAGCGCGTGATCGAGGGAGCGCTCGAGACCGGGACGTTGCTCGAGATCAACGGCCAGCCGGACCGGCTCGACCTCCGCGACGTCCACGCGCGGGCCGCGAAGGAGGCCGGGCTGAAGCTGGTCGTCTCCTCCGACGGGCACGAGGTCCGCTCGCAGGCGTACGTCGAGCTCGCCGTCGCGCAGGCGCGGCGCGGCTGGCTCACGAAGGCCGACGTCGCCAACACGCGCACCTGGAAGCAGCTCGACAAGCTGCGGAAAAAGCGCTGATGGACTTTCGCGAGGACGGTGCCGCCGCGCTGGAGTGGGCGGCCGACTACCTGGAGCGCGTCGGTGAGCTTCCCGTGCTCGCGCAGGTCCGGCCGGGTGAGCTCTCGGCGCAGCTGCCGGCGTCGGCGCCCGAGCAGCCGGAGTCGTTCGCCGACGTACTGCGCGACGTCGACGAGTTGCTCCTGCCGGCCCTGACGAACTGGCAGAGCCCGCGCTTCTTCTCCTACTTCGCCGTCACGTCGTCGGAGCCGGCGATCCTCGCGGAGCTGCTGGCGGCGACGCTGAACCAGGTCGCGATCCTCTGGCGAGCTTCGCCGGCCTCGACCGAGCTCGAGCTGCGGGTCGCGGACTGGGTGCGGCAGCTGCTCGGGCTGCCCGACGGCTGGCACGGCCACATCGAGGACACGGCCTCCACGTCGACGCTTGCCGCGCTCATCGCCGCGCGCCACGTGACCGGCCGCGACGTCGTGGTCTGCTCCGAGCACGCGCACTCCTCGGTCGAGAAGGACGCGCGGATGCTCGGGATGGAGCTGCGCAAGGTGCCGGTGGACGACGAGCTGCGAATGCGTGTCGACGGCTACGACCTCGACGACGTCGCCTGTGTCGTCGCGACCGTCGGGACGACCTCCTTCGCATCGGTCGACCCGGTGCGCGAGCTGGCCGAGCGGGCGCACGCTGCGGGCGCGTGGCTCCACGTCGACGCGGCGTATGCGGGCTCCTCGTGGATCTGCGAGGAGGAGCGCTGGTCCGCCGATGGCGTCGAGCTCGCCGACAGTCTTGTCGTCAACCCGCACAAGTGGCTGCTCGTCCCGACCGACTGCTCGCTCGTGTGGACGGCGCGGCCGGACGAGTGGCGCGAGGCGTTCACGCTGACGCCGGAGTACCTGCGCACCGATGACGAGGCGTTCTCGCTCGCCGACTTCGGGCCGCCGCTCGGCAGGCGCTTCCGGTCGCTCAAGCTCTGGGCGGTGCTGCGTTGTTACGGCGCCGAAGGCCTGCGCGCGATTCTCCGCGAGCACATCCGTCTCGCCGAGCTCTTTGCCGGCTGGGTGGACGAGAGCCCGGGCTGGGAGCTCGTGGCGCCGCGGCGCTTCTCGCTCGTCGTCTTCCGCCGGGAGGGCTCGGACTCCGACAACGAGCGGCTCCTCGAGCGCGTCAACGCCTCGGGCGAGATCTTCATCACGCACACGAAGCTCGACGGCAGTTACGTCCTGCGGTTGGCGATCGGCAACGCGCGGACGACGGAGAACGACGTACGCCGGGCTTGGGAAGTGCTCAACAGGGAGGCAGAACGATGATCGTGACGACGATGAACGACATCCCCGGCTACGAGGTCGACGAGGTGTTTGGCGAGGTGATGGGGCTGACGGTGCGCTCGCGCAACGTCGGCTCGCAGATCGGCGCCGGGCTCAAGTCGATCCTCGGCGGCGAGCTGAAGGGGATGACGAAGGCCCTGATCGACAGCCGCGAGCAGGTCAGGCAGCGGATGATCGAAGAGGCGGAGGCGCACGGCGCGAACGCGATCATCGCGATGCGCTTCGACACGTCCGAGATGGGCGGCAACTGGACCGAGATCTGCGCCTACGGCACCGCCGTGCGCGTGCACAAAGTCTGAGCCCGAACGTCCAAAAGAGCCACGTCCGGTGTCTGACACCGGACATGGCTCGACAGGACGATGCGCTCCAGCGGTTCGGGCCCGGCAGGCCGCGAACTGAGCCGGGAACTGTCTCTTTCGGCCATGTCTAGGTGTCTGACACCCGGTCGTGGCCTCTTGGGACATGTCGCATGGAGGACGGGGTGTCACAAAGTCCGCTACAGACGTTGCAGCAGCTCGAGGAACTCGTCGGTCGAGTCGACGACGATCTCGGCGGCTTCGCAGAGTGCGCTCGGCGCCTCCGCCGACGCCACGGCTACGCGCACCGCGACCTCGAGTCCATCGAGCGCGGCGAAGGAGTCGAGGTCGGTCGTGTCGTCGCCCGCCGCGAGCGCCCGCTGCAGGTCGTGCTCCTCCAGTAACCGTCGCACCGCCGTCCCTTTGTTGGAGCCCACGGGCGGGAGCACCTCGAGGATCTTGCGTCCGTAACGGGCCACGAGCCCCTCCTCCCGAGCCGTTTCGGCGATCGCGTCGAGCTCGCGCATCGCCTCCGGCTCGTCGGCACGCCCTCGGAAGTGGAAAACCACCGCGAGCCCCTTCAGCTCGATCTCGGCCTGCGGCCAGGGGGCGTCGGCGGCGAACGCCGCGAGCACGCGCCGCCAGCGGTCCGCCTGCGGCTCGAGCTCGAGGCCATGGGTGCCGACGTACACCACGCCGCCCACCCCGAGGCGCGCGGCCACGTCCTCGCTGGTCCGGCCGCTCACGACCGCGACGAGTGCGTAGCGCGCGACGAGCCGCTCGAGCTCGAGGCGCGTCTCCGGCCGCGGCGCCGCATCCTCCGGCCGCGCCGCGATCGGTGCGAGCACTCCGTCGAAGTCGAGGAACAGGCCCGCTCGCTCGGGTTCGGCGGCGAGCCGGTCGAGCAGCGCATCCGGGGCCACGCTCAAGGATATGCAGGTCCGGCCATAATCCAGGCGTGCCCGACCTCGACGAGCTCTGGATCCCGCTGGTCGACGAGCCGATCGGCGGCATCGTCGATCGCATCGTCCGAGACGACCCGGCGCTCGCGGCCAAGGTCGAGACGCCGCACCGGATCCTCGCCTTCAGGACGTTCGCGTACATCCGGACCGGGATCCTGCTCGGCCAGCTGCTCTTCGACCACGACGTCCCCGACTGGGACGGCTCCGAGAGCTGGGTCGACGCGCTGCTCCGCGACCCGGCGCACCGTGCCGCGATCGAGCGCGAGGTGCGGACGGTGGCGGAGGAGATCGCCTCCGACCCGCAGTACGCGGACGACGAGCCCCTCGCGCCGGATGAGGGCGTCCGCGACCGCTTCCGCGCCTTTGCGCGGGAGCACCTCGGTCGACCGAGCTAGCGCCGGCTTACGCCGACGTCTTCGAGCCGTTTCCCTGGTAGACGAATCCGTTCCCGCCGCCGAACAGCTTGCGCGCGAGCGCTCGCCGCACCGCCGGGCCCGTGATCGGGTTGATCAGGATGCCGATCGCGATGCCGAACAGCAACAGCAGGCCGTTCCGTGCGGCACGCGCCGGCTCCGGCGAGCCGTGCTTCACGCCCTTGACACGGCCGGCCGCGTTCCGGATCTCGTCGATCGCGTTCCGCAGCTCGTCCTGGATCTCCTTGTCTTGCGCGAGGCGGGACGCGGCGTCCGAGACCTTGCGGCGGGAGGCGAGCTCGTCGTAGACGGCACGGGCTGAGAAGAAGGCGTTGCGGATGTTGTCGCGCAGCTCCTTGTCGCGGAGGGCACGCTCGACGTAGGGGCGGGCGCTCGACGCTGCGTCGGCGACCTTGTCCTTCGTGTTGATCATGTGAGACCGATCCTTTCCGTCTGGATGGAAGGTGCTTCCTATCCTGTCGTAGCAGCCGCTCGCACGCGACCGTTTTCGACAGCCCCGTTCGAGCTGAACGCGGCCGCGAACACTTCGTTGATCGAGTCGACGAGAACGAAGCGCAGGGCAGCGCGCGTCTCGGCCGGTAGCTCCTCGAGGTCGTGCGCGTTCTCGCGCGGAAGGATGACGCGGCCGAGGCCCGCGCGCTGCGCGGCGAGGACCTTGTCGCGGACGCCGCCGATCGGCAGCACCTGGCCGGTCAGGGTGATCTCCCCGGTCATGGCAACGTCTTCGGCCACGGCGGTCTCGCGGACGAGAGACGCGATCGCCGTGGCCATCGCGATTCCGGCCGACGGGCCGTCCTTCGGCACCGCTCCCGCCGGTACGTGCAGGTGGACGTCGTGGCGGGAGAACCAGTGCTCGTCGAGCTCGAGATCTTCGGTGTGGGAGCGAACCCACGACAGCGCCGCCTGCGCCGACTCCTGCATCACCTCGCCGAGCTGCCCCGTCACCGTGAGCTTGCCCCGCCCCGGGTACGCCTGCGCCTCGATGTAGAGGACGTCGCCGCCGACCGGCGTATAGGCGAGTCCGGTCGCGACGCCGGGATCCGCGGTGCGCCGCCGGGTCTCGGCGGAGAAGTGCCGCGGCCCCAGCCACTCCCGCGCGAGCTCCTCCGTGACGCGGATGCGCTCCTCGTTGCCGCGTGCGACCTGCACCGCGGCCTTGCGACAAAGGTCGCCGATCCGCCGCTCGAGCCCGCGTACTCCGGCCTCGCGCGTGTACTCGCGGGCCAGCAGCCGCAGCACGGGCTCCCCGATTTCGATCCGGCCCGGCTCGAGCCCGTGCTCGGTGACCTGGCGCGGGACGAGATAGCGCTCGGCGATCCCGAGCTTCTCCTCCTCGGTGTAGCCGGAGAGCTGGATCACGTCCATCCGGTCGACCAGGGTCCCGGGGATCGTGTCCACGGTGTTGGCCGTGCAGATGAAGAGCGTCTTCGAGAGGTCGAACGGGAGGTCGAGGTAGTGGTCGCGGAAGGTGTGGTTCTGCGCCGGGTCGAGCACTTCGAGCATCGCGCTCGCCGGATCGCCTCGCACGTCGGCGCCCATCTTGTCGACCTCGTCGATCAGGAGGACGGGGTTCATCGACTCCGCGTCGCGCAGGGCGCGCAGGATCGAGCCGGGCATCGCGCCGATGTACGTACGGCGGTGACCGCGGATCTCCGCCTCGTCGCGGACGCCGCCGACCGAGAGCCGCGCGAACTTGCGGCCGAGCGTGCGCGCGATCGACTGGCCGAGCGAGGTCTTGCCGACGCCGGGCGGGCCTGCGAAGCAGAGGATCTGACCGGCCGGGTCGTGCTTCAGCTTCGAGACGGCGAGGTGCTCGACGATCCGCTCCTTCACCTTGTCGAGGTCGTAATGGTCCTCGTCGAGGATCTGGCGCGCGCGGTCGAGGTCGAGATCGTCGGGCGTCGTCACGCCCCAGGGCAGCGTCGCCAGCCAGTCGAGGTACGTCCGGATCACGCCGTACTCGGCCGCCGCCGCGGGCAGTCGCTCGAGGCGCGCGAGCTCGCGGTCCGCAGCCTTGCGCACGTCCTCCGGCAGCTCGAGCTCGCCGAGCTGCTCGCGCAGCTCGTTCGCGTCGGCCTGCTCGGGATCGCCCTCTCCGAGCTCCTCCTGGATCGCCTTCAGCTGCTGGCGGAGGAAGAACTCGCGCTGGCCCTTCTCGAGCTCCGACTGCACCTGCGACTGGATCTTGGTCCCGAGCTCGAAGACCTGGAGCTCGCGGTTGAGGATCTTCGAGACCTCGCGCAGCCGCTCCTCCGTGTCGGCCAGCTCGAGGATCAGCTGCTTGTCCTCCGTCTTGAGGCGAAGGGTCGACGCGACGAGGTTGCAGAGGTCGCTCGCGTCGTCGATATTCGCGGCCGCGATCTGGAGCTCCTCGGGGAGGTACGGCGCGAGCCCGATGATCCGCCCGAAGAGGCCCTGCGCGTTCCGCAGCAACGCCTCGAGCTCGCGGCTCTCCTCGGCCTCGTCGGGCACGTGGGAGAAGCGGGCGGCAAGGTAGGGATCGTCCGTGAGCGGCTCGTCGAGCCGGATCCTGCGCAGCCCCTGGACGAGGATCCGCAGCGTCCCGTCTGGCACACGGATCATCTTGTGCACCACCGCCGCCGTCCCGATCTCGTACAGGTCACGCCAGTCGGGCACCTCCACGTCCGCCTCGCGCACGGTGACGAGCGCGAGCAGGCGATCGCCGCCGACTACGTCGTCCACGAGGCGGATCGAGCGCTCCTGGCCGATCGCGAGCGGCGTCATCGAGTCGGGAAGGACGACCGTCTCCGTCAGCGGCAGGACGGGCAGCTCGTCCGGGATCTCGTCGACCTGCGCCGGCTGGGTCTCGGCGAACTCGATCTCGCTCACGGGTCCCTCGCTCATGGCGCGGAAGTACCCTCTGCGGCGAGGTGGCAAGCATCATCCGCAGGATCCTGGGGTTCGTCGCGGTCACGATCGCTGCCCTGCTCCACGTCTGGTATCGCGGAGTTCTCGCCGCACCCGAGGTGAAGCGGCGAAAGGCGGCTAGGAGAGCAGCTCGGCGCGCCTGAGGAGCGACTCGGAGAGCTTTCGCGACGCTTCGTCGACGAGCTCTCCCTCGAAGCGTGCCGCCCCGGTCGCAGCCTCGAGGATCCGCCTCGCGCGTTCCACTTTCGCGGGCGACGGCGTGAAGCTGCGGTTGACCGGCTCGATCTGGCTCGGGTGGATCACCCACTTGCCGTCGTAGCCGTGCTCGAGCGCGCGCCGCGCCGAGAGGACGAGCCCGAGGTCGTCGCCGAGGCGGGCGTGCGGCCCGTCGAGCACCTGCAATCCCGAGGCGCGGGCGGCCACGACCACGCGCGCGAGCGCGTAGTCGGAGACGCCGTCGCCGATCGTCAGCACCGGCACGCCGAGCGCGGCGGCGAGGTCGCCCGGCCCGAGGACGAGTGCCTCGAGCCCGTGACCGGCGGCGCCGATTCGCTCGGCTTCGGCGAGTCCGCGTGCGGTCTCGATCTGGGCTTCGAGGCCGATCCCGGCCGGCAGCAGCTCGGCGGCGGCGGACACGTCCTCCGGGGACTCGGCCTTGGGGAGTACGACCACGTCGGGACGCGCGCCTGCAGCAGCGCGCAGGTCGTCCTCCCACCACGGCGTGGAGCGTCCGTTGACGCGGAGCGCCGTCGTGCGGCCGAGCGGTCCGCTCTCCAGCGCCGCGACCGCAAGCGCCCGCGCCAGCTCTTTGTCCTCGGCAGCAACGGCGTCCTCGAGGTCGACGATCACCTCGTCGGCTGCGAGCGACGGCGCCTTCGCGAGCATCCGCTCGCTCGATGCGGGAACGGTGAGGCAGGAGCGGCGCGCGCGGGCGGGCACGCGCGAACGCTAGCGCTGTCGTACGAAGAAGGCGTACGCGCGGTCCGAATCGATCCTCACCGAGACGGCTTCTCCCAGACCGAGACGTGCTTCGCGCTTTCGGCGGTGAACGGCGAGCGGTCCCAGTCTGTCCACCGCTCGAGCAGCTCGAGGCCGGCGAGCCGAGCCATCAAGTCCAGCTCCGCCGGCGAGACGGCCCGGAACTCGCCTGACGCTCGCTTCCACTCTCCGTTGCGCAGCGAGAAGTGGTGCGACACGAGCCGATGCGCGTACGCCTCGTATTCGTCGACGCCGACGTGGGTATCGCTGAGATCGAACACCGTCCACGGCCGGTCCGGTGGAAGGCCGACCTCGATCACGAAGCACCCGCCTGGTTGGAGGTGTCGCGTTGCATTCGCGAAGGCGGCGACCTGCGCGTCCTGCGTCGTCAGGTTGTTGATGCCGTTGAAGACCAGATAGACGAGCGAGAACTCTCCTTCGACTTGCGTCGTCGCATAGTCGCCGATCTCGACTGCGATCTCGGAAGACTTCGTTCGCAACTGCTCGACCATCGGCGGCGCGTAGTCGATGCCGGCGACGCGGACGCCCCGGGCGGCGAGCGGCACTGCGATCCTGCCCGTGCCGATTGCCAGCTCCAGGGCTCCGCCAGTTGCGAGAGGCTCGAGGAAGTCGACGGTCGCCTCGATCGTCGCCGGCTCGAATTCCGATCCGGTCGACTCGTCGTAGCGGACGCCGGCCCCCTCTTTGAACCAACCGTTCATCCCGACCGCTTCAGCTTCCCGTGGCGCTTCGCGTGCCGCTCGCCGACCTTGAAGACGGCGAGGCCGATCGGCGTGGCGAGCACGGCGATGATCAACAGCGGCCAGACGTCGGCCCAGACCATGCCGGTTCCGTGGATGATCGAGGCGCGGCAGCCGCGCAACGCATACGTCGCCGGCGAGAACTTCGAGATCCACTGCATCCACTCCGGCATGACGCTCACCGGGTAGTAGACACCCGAGACCACGAGCATCACGCCCTGGCAGACGAAGCCGAGCTGCGCGCCCTTCTCCGGCGAGATGAGCGGCAGCACCGAGGTCATGATCCCGACACCGATGAACGAGAGGGACGCGAGCGCGAGCAGCCCGAGCGCCGCCGCGTAGTTCGCCTCCGGCGCGTGGATGCCGATGAACGCGGCGACCACGAAGAACAGGATCGTCGCCCGGATCAGTCCGTAGAGCACCGCGTACGCGCCCTGCCCGAACAGATGGACGAGACGCGACAGCGGCGCCATGAACGTGTACTCGATCGTCCCCTCCCAGCGCTCCCAGGCGACGGTCTCGGTCATGAACTCGAAGATGATCCCGAGGAAGGCCCAGATCGTCGCGCCGACGAGCAGCACTGTCGCAGCGGTGTTCTCCTCCGCCGCCGTTATGCCGGGGATCGCGCGCGCGATGAAGACGATCGTGAGCGTGTTCGCGATCGTCCAGACCATGAACGCGACGTCCCAGAGGAAGTACCGCTTCGTGAGGTACACGTTCCGCTCGACGATCCCGAACAGGCCGACGAGCTGGTTCCGGGTCTCTAAGGCGAATCTCCCCGCTCCGGCCCCGGCAAAGCCGAGACCTCCGCTCCTGGGCGGCTCCGTCGAGCCTACGCCGCTGCTCATCCGAACACCTCCCTGTACTCGTCGTCGTCGTTGGAGTCGCCCTCCTCGGCCACGAACTCGCGTCCGGTGGCGGCGAAGAAGGCCTGCTCGAGGGTCTCGACGCCGAAGCGCCTCTTCACGTCGGCGACCGGCTCGAGGAAGAGCAGCCGGCCGCGGTCGAGGATCCCGACGCGGTCGGCGAGCGTCTCCGCCTCGGCCATGTCGTGCGTGCAGAGGAGGATCGTGGCGTCGTGCTCGGCCCGCACCTGGCGGATGAACTCCTGCACCTCGAGCTTCGAGCGCGGATCGAGGCCGGTCGTCGGCTCGTCGAGCAGGAGCAGGACAGGCGAGGTCAGGAGCGCCCTGGCCAGGGCGACCTTCTGCTGCATGCCGCGCGACAGGTTCTCCATCGCCTCGCCACGCCGGTCGGGCGGGAACCCGACCCTGCCGAGGATCTCGGGGATGGCCGTGCGCGTCTGGTTTGGGCCCATCCCGTAGAAGCGGGCAGCGTAGGAGAGGTTCTCGGACGCGGACATCTTCTTGAAGAAGCTCGCCTCGACCGACACGCGGTTCACGAGCCGGCGGATCGCCGACGCGTCCTTGTCGACGTCGTGGCCGAAGATCCGCGCCTCCCCGCCGTCGTCGATCAACAGCGTCGAGAGCAGGCGGACGAGCGTCGACTTCCCCGAGCCGTTCTGGCCGAGGATGGCGACGCACTCGCCACGAGCCATCGTGAAGGTGACGTCGTCGAGCGCCGGCCACGCACGCTTGCGCGCGAAGCGGCCCGCCTTGCGGTCGCGGCGCCGAAACGTCTTCCGCAGGTCGCGCACCTCGACGGCAGGCGCCTGGCGGTCTAGACGTGAGGCGAGATCTGATGTGGATGCTGCGAGAGTGGACATGCTGCTCCTTCGGAAACGAAGTCCGGAACGGAGGACGGAAAGCCGCCGGGTCGGCGGCGCGCGGACCTAAAGGGCGCCGCGCACCCCGGTGGGGCAAGCGCTGGCGCCCCCCGGAGTCCGAACCATCACGTTCGCGAGCAACATAACTTTCGCAGGGTAGGTGCTCTGCACACCCGCGTCAAATTCCTGGCAGATACAGGCGCTTTCGCTCACAGGCGCGGTTCGAAGACGTTCACGCTGCGCGCGGCGGTTCGTAACCGTCGTCGTCCGCTTCGTCCGGGTCGGGACGGTTGTTCTGGCCGAGCTGGGCGATGAACTCCGGATCCGGCAGGAGCAACTCCAGCCCGGTTGCCTTGAATTCGCTGTCGCTCATTGCTGCCATTGCTCCTCCTTCTGTGTGGACGACTGAAGCCAATCAGATAAAGAGGCCATCTTCTGGCATGTTTATCTGCCAGTCTCCGGATCGACATGCGCGCGACACGTCTCGTCTCCCTGCTGCTCGTGCTCCAGACGCGAGGGCTGCTGACCGCGGCCGAGCTCGCCGAGCGCCTGGAGGTCTCGGTGCGAACCGTCCATCGCGACATCGAGTCGCTCGCGGCCGCCGGCGTCCCGGTCGAGGCGGTGCGTGGCCCCGCAGGCGGCTACCGGCTGCCGGGCGGTTACCGGACGCGGCTCACCGGCCTCACGGCGGACGAGGCGGAGGCTCTCTTCGCCGCCGGCATGCCCGGACCGGCTGCGGAGCTCGGGCTCGGCGGCGAGCTTGCGGCGGCGCGCCTGAAGGTCCTGGCCGCAATGCCGCAAGAGCTCCAGGAGCGGGCCACTCGCGCGCAGAGGCTCTTCCACCTCGACACCCGCGGCTGGTTCCGGGCCGAGGACCGCGTTCCGCGCCTGCCGGACCTCGCCGCGGCCCTCTGGCGCGGCTGTCGCGTCCGGATCCGCTACCGCGAGGGGCGTCGCGTCGTGCAGCGGACGCTCGACCCGCTCGGGCTCGTGGTCAAGGC
>DATBAH010000059.1:0-15521 GCA_036271615.1 Gaiellaceae bacterium | reverse complement strand
GAAGCTGTTCGTGTCGACTGTCTCGGCCATCGGCCGGAGAGGGTAGCGGCGCCGCTATTCCTGGGCGCAGGCGTGCAGCCCGAGCGCTTTCGCGCGGGACTTGAGACGCTTGTCGGTGGCGTCGAGCTTCTTGAAGAGCGTGTGGACGCGTTTGGCCTGACCCTGATCGCCCGCCTGAAGCAGGTGATGTCCGTACAGGTCTTCCAGGTTGAAGGAAGCGAGCAGGCGGCGGAACTCTGCCGCTTCGGACGGCGGCGGCGCCAGGCCGCGGAGATCGAAGAGCGCCTGCTCGTATCCGTTGAGGAGCGCCTTCAAGTCTTTGTCGTACTCCTCATGGTTCCCGGGCCCTCGCCTGAAAGCTCTTCGCGTGTTACGGATGTCGCGCCTGCACGTGCGGTCCGCGAGGTAAACGAAGCGGCCGTGAGTCAGCGTCTGGGGTGTCGGCTGGAGCTCTTGCTTGGTCAGGACGCCGCAGCCGGCGAAGAGAAACGCCGCCGCGACAGCCGCGAGCCAGCGCAGGTACGCAATACGCCGCATTCCCCGAAGGTGAATGGTGATCGCCGTTCTGTCAAGACACACCAGTCGAGGGTTTACGAGACGGTCAGGAGCTCCTTCGTGAACCGCACCGGGTTCTCGATCCCGCTGTCCGTCACGATCACGTCGTCCTCGATCCGGATGCCGAAGCGGCCGGCGAGATAGACGCCGGGCTCGACAGTGACGACGTTTCCGGCCGCGAGCGTGTCGGAGCTCTCGCTCGAGAGGCGCGGCGATTCGTGGACGTCGAGCCCGAGGCCGTGTCCGAGCCCGTGGCCGAACGTGCCCGCGAAGGCGCTGTCCTCGATCACGTTGCGCGCGGCAGCATCGACGTCGAAGCCGCTCGCTCCGGACCGGATCGTCTCGAGCCCCGCTTCCTGCGCCCCGAGAACGACGTCGTACGCCTCCCGCATCTCGCCGTCGAGCTCGCCCGTGGCGAACGTCCGCGTGTAGTCGGAGGCGTAGCCGCCGACGCGGCAGCCGGTGTCGATCACGACGAGCTCGCCCACGCCGATCTCGCGGTCGCCCGCGCGCGCATGCGGACGCGCGCCGGTCGGGCCCGAGCCGACGATCGACTCGAAGGCCGGCTCTTCCGCTCCCTCCTCGTGATAGAGCCTCGTGATGTCCCAGGCGAGGTCGCGCTCGCGGCGACCGACGAACGGCACCTCGCTCGCGAGCCGCTCGAACATCCGATCCGTGATCGCGCATGCGCTCCGGAACGCGTCGAGCTCGCCGTCGTCCTTCACGGCTCGGAGCTGCTCGACGAGGCCCTCGCGCGGCACGAGCTCTAGCCCGCCTGCCCGCAGTTGCTCGGCGAACGACCACGGGAGGATGTTCGCCTCGAAGCCGAAGCGGCCGGAGAGGTTCTCGGCGAGCCAGCGAATCAAGGTCCGCTTGGTCTGTACCGCCTCGACGCCCTCGACTGCCTGCGCCGACTCGATGTACCGGAAGTCGGTGAAGAGGCGTACCCGTTCCGGCTCGACGAGCAGCGCGGCGTTCGAGCTGTCGAGGCCCGTCAGATAGAGGACGTTGACCGGATTCGTGATGAGGAGCGGCTCCTCGAGCAGCCCCCGCAGCCGTTCGATCCGCTCGCTCACGCGGCTTCCTCCTTCAGGTAGTCGAGTGCCAGCTTGTATCCGTCGGGCCCCTCGCCGACGAAGCGGGCCGCGACGAGGTCGGCCACCACGGACTTCCGCCGCCACTCCTCTCGCCCGTCGACGTCGGAGAGGTGCACCTCGACGATCGGGATGGTGAGCGGCTCGAGCGCGTCGTGGATCGCCCACGCATAGTGCGTCCACGCGCCGGGATTGACGACGATCGCGTCGACGGTGTCGTACGCGTCGTGGCACCACTTGACGAATTCGCCCTCGTCGTTCGTCTGCCGGCACTGGACGGTCAGCTCGAGCCCCCGCGCCCACTCGTAGATGCGGCTCTCGAGCTCCGCGATCGTGAGGCCGCCGTAGAGCTTCGGGTCGCGGCGCCCCAGGATGTCCAGGTTGACGCCGTTCAGGACGAGGACTCTCACGCGATCAACCTATCGAGTTCGCGGCGTACGTCAGCCTCGGGGACAGCGACGTTCCAGCGTGGCCCGTGGTCGCCCAGGAGAACGAGGCGGAGCATTCCACCGCGCGCTTTCTTGTCGCGGTGCATCGCCTCCCACGCGCGTTTCGGATCGACGCGGGCCGGCTCGGGCCGGAGCACCTCCTCGACGACGCGTGTGTCGCGACCCGAGAGGCGCAGCGCGGCGAGCAGCCCCAGCGCGACGGCCCGTCCGTGGGTGATCCCCGCATAGCTGGACGCGGCCTCGAGGCCGTGGGCGAAGGTGTGCCCGAGATTGAGGATCGCTCGCTCTCCTTGCTCGAGCGGGTCGCGCAGGCAGACGGCGGCCTTGAACGCGGCGCAGCGGCGAACGAGCTCGTCGTCGGGGAGCTCCCAGTACGGCTCGCCGGCGAGCAGCCCCGTCTTCACGACCTCGGCCAGGCCCTCGAGGCGCTGTGGCTCGGGCAGCGTCTCGAGCAGCGCGGGGTCGATCACCGTCCGATCCGGCCAGTGGAAGGCTCCGACGAGGTTCTTGCCCTGGGGCAGGTCGATCGCCGTCTTGCCGCCGATCGCGGCGTCGACCTGCGCGACGAGGCTCGTCGGCACCGGCGTCCAGGCGATCCCGCGGAGGTACGTCGCCGCGGCGAAGCCGGCGGCATCGGTGGTGCAGCCCCCGCCGAGCGCGGCGATCGTCCCCGTTCGGTCGAGACGCAGGTCCTGCCAGAGCCGGTCGACTGCTGCGAGCGTCTTGGCTTCCTCGCCCGGAGGCAACTCGTGCGTCTCGCCGGGGCGCGGCCCGAGCGCAAGCTGCGCGTCCATGCCGTGGATGCCTGCGACCTGAGGATCCGAGACGAGTGCGACCGCACCCTGGCCGGGCACGAGCTCGCCGAGCCGCTGAAGCGCACCGCGCTCGACGTGGACTCCGGCGGCGGCCAGGACGACGTCGTCGGCGTCGCGCGCCGTCGCGTCCGCCACCTCGGCGTAGAGCGGTGCACGCAGGTCGAAGCGGCGGCGGAACTCGGTCTCGTCCTGGGCGAGCGGCCGTGCGCTGCGGTGCACGCGCTCCCAGGCTGTCTCGACCTCCACCTGGAGGTGGACGACGACCGCGCGGCCGCCGGGGAGAAGGCCCGACGTCTCCACGGCGCCGCCGCCGACCGCGATCACCGTGGGCTCCGGCCGCGCGAGCGCCTCCTCGACGAACCGCGCCTCGAGCTCGCGGAAGGCGGCCTCGCCCTGCGTGGCGAAGATCTCCGTGATCGGGCCGTGGTCCGCCGCGATCGTCTCGTCGACGTCGACGAACGGCCGTCCGAGCAGGCCCGCGGCCTCCTTCCCCCGCGTCGTCTTGCCGGCCCCCATGAAGCCGACGAGGACGACGTGCCTGTCTAGCGCGCCGTCCAGTCGATCCGCTCCAGGTATCCGCGCCAGGCGCCGACGAAGTCGCCGAGCGCGTCACCGCCGAACTTTTCCCGTGCCGCGTGCGCGAGCTCCCAGGCAGCCGCCGCCTCGGCTACGACCGCGAGCGCCTCGACCGCCGAGACGTCGCTCCGCTCGACGAGCGCCTCGGCGGGCTCGCCGGTCTCGAGGTCGACGGAGCGGAGCGGCCGCATGAGCGTCGGCAGCGGTTTCATCGCCGCGCGGACCACGATCTCCTCGCCGTTCGAGACGCCGCCCTCGATCCCGCCCGCGCGGTTCGTCTCGCGGTACAGACCGCGATCGTCACGGACGATCTCGTCGTGCGCCGCCGAGCCTCGCAGGCCGGAGAGCGCGAACCCGTCCCCGATCTCGACGCCCTTGACGGCCTGGATCCCCATGAGCGCCGCGGCAAGCCGCGCGTCGAGCCGGTCCTCGCGGCGGGCGTACGAGCCGAGTCCCGGCGGGACGCCGCGTGCGCGAACCTCGACGCGACCGCCGAGCGTGTCACGGTCCTGCCGCGCCTCGTCGACCGCGGCGGGGTCGGCTCCCGCCTCGGGTAGCGCCTCTCCTGTCACGTCGACTCCGATCTCGCGCAGGAGCGCCTTCGCCACGGCGCCGGCGGCGACGTACGCCGCGGTGTGCCGCGCCGAGGCGCGCTCGAGCACGTCGCGGACGTCCGCGAGGCCGTGCTTCTGGACACCGGCGAGGTCCGCGTGTCCGGGTCGCGGCAGCGTGACCGGCTTCGTCCCCTTGCCCTCCGGCTCGCCCTCGGGAGGCCACGGGCTCATCCCCCACGTCCAGTTCTTGTGGTCGCGGTTGCGCACGACGAGCGCAAGCGGCGTGCCGAGCGTGCGGCCGTGACGAAGCCCCGCGAGCACTTCCACCTCGTCGGCCTCGATCTGCTGCCGCGGCGAACGGCCGTACCCCTGCTGGCGGCGGCGGAGGTCGGCGTCGATCGCCTGTCTCGCGAGGACGAGGTCGGCGGGCAGGCCCGAGACGATCGCGACGAGCGCCGGCCCGTGCGACTCTCCCGCGGTCGCGAGCTCGAGCGTCATGGCGGGAGCGTAGTGGGCTAGAGCCGCGCGAGCACCCGCGAGACGAGACTCCAGCGCCGGTGCCCTGCCGCCGAGAGCAGGAAGCGGCCGAGCCTGCCCGACTCGTCCGGGTCGAGCGAGATCGCGGCCTGCGCCTCGTCGCCGTGCCAGACGCTGAGGCGCGCGTGCGGCGGCTCGGTCAGGTAGACGGAGACGCGGAGGCCGCCGTCGCCCACGTCGGGGTGGCCGCGGAAGTACTCGACGATCTTGGTGCGCTGCGACTTGCCGCAGTGCGGGCAGAAGCGGAACTCGTCCTGCACCCCACCGCCACACGCATTGCAGCGCCTCATCGTGCTCGTTGTATGCCCTGTCGGGGCTCAGGTCAAGCCGACGGCGCGGCGCATCTCGTCGATCGGCGCCGTCCTGCCCGTCCACAGCTCGAAGCTCGCGGCTCCCTGTGCGACGAGGACTTCGAGCCCGTCGAGGACGCGCGCCCCCGCGGCGGCCGCGGCCTCCGCCGTCGCCGTCCGCGGGTACGGGAGGTCGATCAGCGTCTGCCCCGGCCCGAGCTCGAACACCACCTCGTCGCGCACCGGGGTCGCGTGGATCACGAGGTCGGCGTCGCCCACGTCCGGCGGCCAGTCGCCGCGCCGTGCGAAGACGCGCGCGGCCGGCAGCGCAAGGCGGAAGGCCGCCGCAGCTCCGCCGTCGCCCACGATCACCGGCCGTTCGCGGTTCGGAGCCTGTTCGAGGATCGCGGCGTCCGTCGAGAAGCCCTCGGCGCGGACGATCGTGTTCACCGACGGGACCTCGCTGCCCAGGATCCGCGCGGCGTCGAGCTTGTACGGCGCAGTCACATTCGCGTACTCGACCTCTCGCACGGCCGCGGCGAGCTCCTCCGGCAGGAGGTCGCGCAGGACGTACTCCCAGTCGAGCCCCGCCGCTGCGAAGGCCGCGTTTTGCATCCGGGGCGACAGCGAGTGCGCGACGGGATGTCCCAGCAGCGCGACCTCAGTGGTCCCGTGACCGCTAATACCCATACTCGGCCTCGTGCTGAAGAAAGTCCTGGTAGTTCGCGGTGAAGTAGTGGTGCTTGTGATCCGGCTTGCGGACGAAGTAGAGGTAGTCGACCTTCGCGGGATGCGCGGCCGCCTCGAGCGCCGCGAGCCCGGGGTTGTTGATCGGCGTCGGCGGCAGGCCGGGCCGGTTGCGCGTGTTGTACGGGTTGTCGCTGTGGAGCTCCGAGTCGGTCAGCGATTGCGTCGGCGGGATGTGGAGGCCGTAGCGGAGGGTCGCGTCGATGCCGAGCGACATGTGCGCGTGCAGCCGGTTGTAGATGACCGCGGCGACCAGCGGACGCTCGCTCGGCACCTGCGCCTCGCCCTCGACCATCGACGCGATCGTCAGCACGTCGTACGGGGTGAGGTTCTTGCTCCGGGCGTACGCGAGGTCGACCGTGCTCCATTTCGAGGTGAACTCCTGCAGCTGCGCCTTGACGAGCTGCGCCGACGTCGAGGTGCGGTCGAAGTCGTACGTGTCGGGGAAGAGGAAACCCTCCAGAGCCAGCTTCTCGGCGCCGAAGCCCGGGATCGAGCGCTCGTGCGCGGTCGCCTCGAGGTACGCCTTCCTCGAGAGCTTCACCTTGCGGTGGGCCTCGCGCGCGGCGATCTTGGCGACCACCCCTGTACGTGCCGCCATCTGGACACGCGTGAACCCCTCCGGAAACACGACTCGGAACTGCCGTAGCTGGCGAACGGTCGTCGTCGGCGGAGCAGCCTCTCTCGACCCGCCGCAGCCTGCGACAGCCGCCGCAAGGAGGACGGCGCAGACTCCTACGAGCGCGCCGCGCACCACTCGAGATACGTCGAGAGAAGATGGGCGGCCGCGAGCGCGTCTTCCGGAGCCGCGCCCGCCGTCCTCTCCGCGAGGTCGGTCGTGAATCGTTCGTCGTAGAGCTCGACAGGGATGTCGAGGACGCCGCGCAGCGCCTCGACGAAGCGCTCGGTCTCGACCGCCTGCTCGCCGCGGGTGCCCCGTAGAGTCAACGGGAGGCCGACGACGACGCGCTCGACCTCCTCCTCGCGAGCGAGGCGCGCGAGCTCGGCGAGCCCCGCGTCGGTGCCGGCCTTCTCCACCACGCCGAGCGGCCGCGCGAGCGTTCCGGTCGGATCGGAGACCGCGACTCCCGTGCGGGCAGAGCCGTAGTCGAGCGCCATCGCTTTCACCGCCGCATCTTTATGGCGCGACGAGCTCCTTCGCGGCAGCGAGCGCTTCGGCGATGCCGTCGGGGTTCTTGCCACCTGCCTCGGCGAGCGTCGGCTTGCCTCCCCCACCGCCGCCGATGTGCTTGCCGAGCTCGCGCACGACCTGCACGGCGTCGAGCCCGCGCGCGACGAGTGTCTCGTCGAAGTTGACGACGAGGAAGACGCGGCCGTCGTCGCGAGAAGCGACGATCGCGCCGTCGGCCTTCTCCTGCTGGCGAATCCGGTCGGAGAAGTCCCGCAGCGGACCTCCCTTCAGGCTCTTCACCTCCACCAGAACGACGTCGCCCTCCTTGTCCTGGGAGACGATCTCCGCCTGGCCGGACTGCGAAGGCCGCCCGGCTTCCTTCCGCGTCCGTTCGAGCTCGCCGCGCAGCGCATCGGCCTCTCGTGCCCGCTCGTGCAGCAGCGCGAACGCCTCGCCCGCGGTCACCGCCTCGATCCGCCGCGAGCCGGCGCCGACCGAGCTCTCGGAGAGAACCGCGAACGGCCCTATCTCGGCCGTCGAGCGCACGTGCGTGCCGCCGCAGAGCTCGATCGACCAGCCGTCGACGTCCACGACGCGCACGACGTCGCCGTACCTCTCGCCGAACAGCATCATCGCGCCGAGATTGCGCGCCTCCGTCAGCGGCGTCTCGAAGATCCGCACGGGCTTGTTCTCGAAGACGTGCTCGTTCACCCGCCGTTCGACCTCCGCGCGCTCCTCCGCGCTGAGCGGCGATGGATGCGTGAAGTCGAAGCGGAGCTTGTCGGGCCGCACCGCCGAGCCCGCCTGGCGGACGTGGTCGCCGAGCACCTCCTGGAGCACCTTGTGGAGGAGGTGTGTCGCCGTGTGGTTCGCCATCGTCGGATAGCGGACGCCCCATGGCACCACGGCGCGCACGCGGTCGCCCTCGGCGAAGGAGGCGAGGTTTTCAATGGAGCCCGGCCGGGCGTCGTCGGCTTCGCCGGCGACGCTTCCAGCCAACCTGAAGACGAGCTCCTGGTCGTCGACGAGCCGCAGCGCCTCGACGAGCTCGGCGCGCGAGCCGTCCTCCTTCTCGATCCACCCTGCGTCGGTGACCTGGCCGCCTCCGGCCGGGTAGAACGGCGATTCGGCGAGCTTGACCTGGAAGTAGCCGTCATCCAGGTCGGTGTACGCGGTGATGGCGGTCCGCACGTCGACCTGCTCGTAGCCGACGAAGTCCGTCCGCGGCGCGCCGGCGAAGCGCGGCTCGTAGCCCCCGGTGCCGCCAGGGATCGACTTCTTGCGGTGCTCCTCCATCAGCCGCGTGTACTCCTCGTCGTTGAACGCGAGACCTCGCTCTCGCCCGAGCTCCTCGGTCAGCTCCGGGGGGAAGCCGTCTCTCGTCCACAGCTCGAAGACGTCCTGCGCGGTGAGCTCGCCCTTGGCCGCAACCTCCTCGAAGATCGCCATGCCGCGCTCGAGCGTCTCGCCGAAGCGCTCTTCCTCGGCGGCGAGCACGCGGTGGATCTCCCCGCGGTGCTCGGGAAGCTCGGGGTACGCCGCACCCATCTGCTCGATCACGACGTCGGCAAGGCCGGGCAGGAACGGCGACTGCATGCCGATTCGCAGCCCGTGCTGGACGGCGCGGCGGACGATGCGCCGCAAGACGTAACCGCGCCCCAGGTTCGACGGCGTCACGCCCTCGGCGACGATGAACGTCATCCCGCGCCCGTGGTCGGCGAGCACACGGTGGGCTTTCGTCGCGTCCTCGGATGAGCCGTAGGCGGCGCCGGACTGCTCGGCGACCCAGTCCATGATCAGGCGATAGCCGTCGGTGTCGTAGACGGAGGCCGCGTCCTGCACGACCCGCGCGACCCGCTCGAGCCCCCAGCCGGTGTCGATGTTCTTGGTCGGGAGCTCGGTGAGCTTGCCGTCGGCGTGGAGCTCGTAGGACATGAAGACGAGGTTCCCGAACTCGAGGAAGCGCTCGCAGCGCGTGCAGCCGGGTGCGCAGTCGTCGTTGCCGCACCCCACCTCCTCGCCCCAGTCCCAGTACATCTCCGAGTCGGGGCCGCACGGGCCCGGACCGCCGACCGACCAGAAGTTCTCGACCGAGGGCAGCGGGACGATCCGCTCCGCCGGCATGCCGATGCGCTCCCAGTGGCCGATCGCCTCCTCGTCGGGGCCGAGCCCCAGGCCCGGATCGCCGGCGTGGACCGTCACCCACACGCGGTCCCAGTCGAGCTGCAGGCGCTCCTGGATGAACTCGGTCGCGTACGCGATCGCGCCCTCCTTGAAGTACTGGCCGAACGAGAAGTTGCCGAGCATCTCGAAGAACGTGAGGTGGAAGGTGTCGAGCCCGACCTCGTCGATGTCCTGGGTACGGAAGACCTTCTGGCACGTCGTCGTGAGCGGCGCCGGCGGCGCCTCGCGGCCGAGAAAGAAGGGCATCTGCGGCTGCATGCCGGCGCTCGTGTAGAGCGTCGAGCGGTCGTCGGCGCGCGGGATCAGCGGCGCCGACGGCTGACGCAGGTGTCCGTTCTCCTCGAAGAAGGCCTGGAATCCCTCCCGCAGCTCGGCGGTCGTGCGCACGACGGCCATTCTAGGAGTGAGGTCCGCGAGGCCCGCCGGAGAGGCCGCTAACCTCCCGGCCGTGTCGCTCGACGTCTTGACGCCGGTCGCACGGCGGCGCCGCCGGCGCCGCTACCGCGCCAGGAGGATCGCGCTGTTCGTCCTCGTCGTGCTCGCCGCTGCGGTAGCGGGCGTCTGGTTTGGACGGAGGGCCGCCGCGAAACCGCAGCGTCATCCCGTGGCGGCTCTGCAGCAGCGGGTGAAAGCGCCGGCGACCGAGACGGTCACGCACTCCGCCGTCGCGCAGCGGCCGCCGCGCCTCCTCTACGGGACTCCGCTCCTCAGGGGCGTGCACCTGCGCGTCCGCGCACCCGCCGCGATCCTCGTGGACGCGGACACCGGCCGCGTCCTCTGGGCCGAGCGCCCGCACGAGCGGCGGAAGATCGCATCCCTGACGAAGATCATGACGGCGACCCTCGCGCTGCGCGAGGTGCCGTGGCGCAGCGCCGTCACGGTCGCCCGCTCGGTCACACGGGTTCCGCTCGTGCGTGAGGGGCTCCGCACGGGCGAGCACGTCAAGGCGTGGAAGCTCTTCTACGCGCTCCTCCTCTACTCCGGGAACGACGACGCCAACGAGCTCGCGATCTCGAGCGCCGGCTCCGTCCACGCGTTTCTCGGCCAGATGAACGACGAGGCGCGGACGCTCGGGCTGCACGACACGCACTACACGAGCCCGAGCGGAATCCGCGACCGCGGCAACTACTCGACGCCGTGGGATCTCGCGGCCCTGACGCGCTACGCCTTCCGGAACCCGCGCTTCGACCGGCTCGTGCAGACGAAGCGGATCCAGGTGCCCTGGTCGGCGCCGACGAACTCGAAGATCTACGTCAACAACAACGCGATCCTGCGCGAGTACACCGGCGCGAACGGCGTCAAGACCGGCTACACGCACGAGGCGGGCTGGTGCCTCGTCGCGTCCGCCACGCGGCACGGGAAGAGGCTGATCGCGGTCGTTCTCGACTCGCCGAACATGTACGCCGACGCCACGCGGCTCCTGAACCTCGGTTTCTCCGGCAGCTAGGGCGGCTACGGTTCCCGACGTGGCGCCTCGGACCGGGCGTTGCGGGGTCGAGGAGATGTGCGTATGAGATTGCCGTCGCTCGCAGCCGGGACCGATCTCGCCGTCGATCTCGGGACGGCGAACACCGTCGTCTTCCGGCGCGGCGAGGGCATCGTCCTCTTCGAGCCGTCCGTCGTTGCGCTGGACCAGCAGACGGGCCAGGTGTACGCAGTCGGCGAGAAGGCACGGCAGATGCTCGGCCGCACGCCGGCGACGATCGTCGCGACCCGCCCCCTGCGCCACGGAGTGATCGCGGACTTCGAGACGACCGAGCAGATGCTCGGCCACTTCATCCGGCGCGTCGGCGGCAGGGGGCTGCGGCGTGCGGTGATCGTCTGCGTCCCGAGTGGCCTGACGGGAGTGGAGCGGGATGCGGTCGTCGAGGCCACGCTGGCGGCGGGCGCGCGCGAGGCGCATCTGATCGAGGAGGCGATGGCGGGCGCGATCGGCGCCGAGCTCCCGGTCGAGGACGCGGTCGCTTCTCTCGTCGTCGACGTCGGCGGCGGAACGAGCGAGATGGCCGTGATCGCGCTCGGCGGGATCGTCGTCTCGACCTCGCTCCCGGTCGGCGGCTACGACTTCGACGACGCGATCGTGCGCTTCGTCCAGGACCAGCACCGGCTGCTCGTCGGTCACGAGCAGGCGGAGCGCGTGAAGCTCGAGGTCGGGAGCGCGCTGGCCGGACATGCCAGGGTGGCCGAGACGGAGGTGGCCGGCCGGTACATGTCGACCGGCATGCTCGCGCGTATCACGCTGAGTGAGGACGAGGTTCGCCGGGCGCTCGAACGGCCGCTCGGACGCATCGTCACGGCGCTCAAGGAGCTGCTCGAGCAGACCCCGGCGCAGCTCGCGTCGGACATCGCGGATCGCGGCGTCACGCTCGTCGGCGGCAGCACGCTGTTGCCCGGCTTCCCGGAGCTCGTGCGCGGTGAGACGGGCCTCTCGGTCAGCCGGGACCCCGAGCCGCTGACGGCCGTCGCCCGCGGCGCGGGCGCCGCGCTCGGGGAGCTCGACGCGCTCCGGCGCTCGCAGCGACGCAACCGCCCCCGTCGCAGCCGGCGGTGAGGCAATCTGTTTCCGTCGACCAGGAGTAGTGAGAGACATGACCGTCGCAAGACGACTGCTGGGGGCCCTTCTCTTCCTGACCGGCGTCGTGTGGCTGGGCCAGGGGCTCCGGCTGATCCAGGGCTCGTCGATGACCGGCAGTACGTTCTGGGCGATCATGGGAGCGGTCTGCGTCGCGGGCGGCCTGTTCGTGCTCGGTTGGCCGTGGCGGCAGCCACGCGAGCGGGCAGAGCCGCCGCGGGCCTAGAGCTCCGGACACTTCGCACCGCGAGCCGCTCTCAAGGCGGATCGGCTCGTCTGCCGATAGAGGCTTCATGATGGACGCCCGCAAGGAAGCAAGCCTCGACGAGCTTCGCAGCGAGATCGCCGACCTCGAAGCCGAGGAGGGCCGGCTGTCGGCGATGCGACGCCACCTGCAGCACCAGATCGACTTCGGGTTCGAGAGCGCTACGAGCCGTGAGCGCGAGCGCGAGGTCTCGGACGAGCGGCAGGAAGTCCATCGCCGCCTCGACGCGCTCAAAGAGCTCCTCCGCGAGCGCAAGGGTCTCTAACTCGAAGCCCCGACCGCAGCGGATCTCGCTACGGTCGCAACTTGGAGCTTCCCGAAGATGTGCGGCGACTGGCGCTGGATCCATTCGGCGAGCTGCCGACTCCGCCGGAGGTGGAGCTGGTCGACCTGGACGGCGCGATCCTGTCGCTCAATCCCTGGCCGGCGGCACAGATCATCCGCCCGGTCGGCGTAAGCCCGTCCGACGTCGCCGCGGCGGTGGAGGCGGCGCGCGCCGTGGCGCGGGAGCGCGGAAAGCGAGTGCTGGCATGGTGGATCACCAGCGAGCACGACGGGCTGATCCCGGCGCTCGAGGATGCCGGCCTCGTGAATACCGACACGCCGGGGTTCGAGGCCGTCGAAAACGGGCTCGCGCTGACATCGCGGCCGACGGGACGGCCCACAGATCGAGTCCGCATCGGGGTGGTGAACGAGTGGGAGGAGTTCGCCGCAGCCGCGGGGGTGACGCAGGCGGTGTTCGAGCTGCCGGAGGTACCGGAGGAAGAGCTTCGCCGCCGTTACGCCGAGTACCTCGCCGCGCGCGACGTCGGAGTGAACCTGTTCGCCGCGATCGACGGCCGCATCGTGGCCTCGTCCTACGCAGCATTCGGGAAGGCGGGGATCAACCTGTTCGGCGCGTCGGTTGCTCCCGAGGCGCGCGGGCAGGGTGTGTACCGGTCGCTCGTGCTCGCTCGCTGGGATCTCGCCGTCGAGCGGGGCACGCCGGCGCTCACCGTCCAGGCCGGGCGGATGTCGCGGCCGATCTGCGAGCGGATGGGCTTTGCCTTCGTCGGGGCCGTTCGCGTCGTCGTCGACGAGCTGAGGACATAGAGCTCAGCCGGCGAATCGCATCTCGTACCGGCTGACCTTGCCGTCGCTGATGGTCAGCTCGAAGCTGCGGTCCCGGCTGTACGACACCTCACCCGTCGCCTTCGAGCGAAAGTGCGCTCGCAATTCGCAGGAGTAGCGCCCGTTGCCGAGACTCTGCCAATCGCCACCCTCGAACTCGATCTCGAGAGTCTTGGCCGGACGAGCTCGGCCCAGCTCCTCGGTCATCGCGTCGACGCCCTGGAGGGAGTGCTGCGGCGTGACGCACTCCACATCCGGTGCGAGCAGGACGACGAGCGGCTCGAAGTCGCCCGTGCGCACCGCATCTTCGGCGGCCGATTGAAATAGCCGGGCGGTGTCGAAGTCTGGTTCGGACATCTCTTCGAGGGTCGCCGAGAGCGTAGGCAGCCGTTTCGCGAGCACCCTCATCCCGGCGGGATGAGGTTGTGCCCCTGAGCCAGGGCGCCCGAGGTTGCACGAAGCGACACGGCTGTACTATCGACGCATGGCAGGGCAGCTCGTCGGCGATCGGGAACGCGACCAGGCCGCTCACGCGCTCCGGCGGCATTACACCGAGGGTCGGCTGACGACGGATGAGCTCGCCCAGCGACTCGAGTCGGCGTTACGTGCCCGGAACGGAACGCAACTACGGTCCGCCCTGAGCGATCTTCCTGCAGCGTGGCGTTGGCTCGACCTGCAGGCACCGCGCTCGCCGCTTCGGACTGCGCGCAACGCCGCGATCGTGGTGGGGACGGCGGCCGTGTGGCTGTTCTGGAGCGTCGGCCTTCTGGCCGCGTTTGTGGCCTGGCTGGCGACGCGGGGTCCGAGCCTCGGCGCCCTCCTGGTCTTCCCGGTTCTCTGGTTCGTGCTGAGCTGGTTGCTCTGGCATGGCAGCCGGCGGTGGCGCTCTCGGCGCTGACCGTCGGGATCGCTAGCGGGCCAGCGACTCCTCGTCCTCCGCGATCGTCTCGCGGATCTTCTCCAGCGAGCGCCGGATCAGGCGGGAGACGTGCATCTGCGAGATCCCGACCTGCTGCGCGATCTGCGACTGCGTCAGCCCCTCGAAGAATCGAAGCTGGAGAATCTTCCGCTCGCGCTCGTCCAGGACCTTGAAGCCCGGTGCGAGCACGGCCCGGTCCTCCGAGACCTCGTACTGATGCTCCTCGGTGCCGAGCGACTCGAGCGGGTCGAGGTCGTCGTCGTCGCCTCCCCCGCCGCCCGCCGAGAGCGAGAGCGACGTGTACGCGCGGCCGGACTCGAGTGCCTCGAGCACTTCCTCCTCCTCTACGCCGGCGGCCTTCGCGAGCTCCGGGATCGTGGGGGAACGCGCGAGCTGCACGGTGAGCTGCTCGATGAGCCGCGAGAGCTGCACGTTGAGCTCCTGCAGGCCACGCGGCACGCGCACGGACCAGCCCTTGTCGCGGAAGTGCCGCTTGATCTCGCCGATGATGTTCGGCGTCGCGTACGTCGTCAGCTCGACGCCGCGCTCGAGGTCGAAACGGTCGATCGCCTTGATCAGCCCGATCGCGCCGATCTGGACGAGGTCCTCCAGCTGCTCGCCGCGGTACGAGTAGCGCCGCGCGAGCGACCGCACAAGGGACATGTACTGCTCGATCAGCTGCTCGCGGGCTTGGAGGTCGCCGCCCTCGTGGTACCGGCGCAGGAGGATCTTGTCGTCGATCCTCGTCATTCGGCCACCCGCTTGGTCAGCTCGACCCAGGCCCCACCGTCGCGCTCCTCGACCTCGTGCGTGTCGCAGACGGTCTCGAGGACGCGATGGAGGTCGAGGCCGCCGTCCGAGTCCGCCGCCTGGACCGCCTCTGGCGGGAAGGGCCCGAGCGACGCGTGCAGCACGCCCTCGTCGGCGGAGAGGGAGACGACGAGCTCGTCCGCGTCGTCGCGGAGAGCGAGCAGCGCCTCGATCCCGACCTGTAGGTCGTCGAGGTCGTCGTACGTCACGTCGAGCCGCATGGCGAGGCCGCCCGTGACGAGGTGCGCGATCGGCCGGAAGTCCTCCTCGGCCGGAATGACGAGCCGGATCTCGGCGGTCGTCACTTGCCCGCGTCCCGCAGCTCTTCGGCGAGATCGCTCTCGCGTCGCGCTGCGGCCTCCTTTCCCGCCTGCACCGCGTGACGCCAGTCGCGGCTCGCCTTGAAGTCGGCGGCGCCGAAGCTGACCCCGGCGGCGATGCCCGACACCTTCTGCACGGGCCGGGTGATGGCGAAGTTCACGGCCCGCACCGCTGTGTCGACGCTGTCCGCAGCGTCCACTGCGCTGTCCGTGACGCGGTCGACCTTGTCGAGCTGCACGTTCACGCGGTCCACGCTCCCTCCGACCTTGTCGATCACGGGGAGAACCGAATCTCCCGCTCCCCGGATGAACGTCGAAACCTGCGCAGCGGTTCCGGCCAGCCGCACGAAAAAGAACGCGAGCGAGATGCCGACGGCGAACAGGAACACGGCCAGGGCGAGCCGCCAGAGATCGTCCCACGTGAATGCCGCAACCAGCAAACCGGGCGGATCTTAGAGCTTCTAACGGAATGACCACGCGCCGACTGGGCGTGATGGGCGAGTGCGATGCAAGGACGCAGGGAGCGTGAATAGCAGCGCTATTCGCGCGACCGAGGACGCCGCAGCGCGCCGCACAGCGCGGCCAGACGGCC
>DATBAH010000058.1:0-3158 GCA_036271615.1 Gaiellaceae bacterium | reverse complement strand
AGGAGGGCGGGGGAGACCCGGCCAACAACCTGGCGCTCGCGAACGCGATCGAGAAGGCGAAGTCGTATTCGATGCCGAAGGACAACATCGACCGCGCGATCGCCAAGGGCTCCGGTGCGGATGCGGACGGCTCGTCGTTCGACACCGTCGTCTACGAGGGCTACGGCCCCGAGGGCGTCGCGGTGATCGTCGAGGCGCTGACCGACAACAAGAACCGCACGGCCGCCGAGGTGCGCCACACGTTCGCGAAGTTCGGCGGAAACCTCGGCGCCACGGGCGTCGTCGCCTGGCAGTTCGAGCGGCGTGGGCTCGTGCTCGTCGCCTCGGCGGGTGTCGATGAGGACGAGCTCTTCATGGCGGCCGCAGACGGTGGGGCCGACGACGTCGAGGCCGACGGCGACATCTTCCAGGTCACGAGCGCTCCCGAGAACCTCCAGGGCGTCCGGACCGCGATCGAGGGCGCCGGCTTCGCGATCGAGTCGGCCGAGCTCTCGATGATCCCGAAGACGACCGTCGCGATCGACGACGAGGGCAAGGCGAGGTCGCTGATGCGCCTCATCGACGCGCTGGAGGACGACGACGACGTCCAGGAGGTCTACGCCAACTTCGACATCCCGGAGCAGGTGCTGGAGGCGGCGACCGCCTGACACGCAGGAACGTCCGGGAGCGTCCATAACCTCTCCTGGTGAAGGTTCTGGGTATCGATCCGGGGACGGCTGCTTGCGGGTACGGGCTGGTGCAACAAAGCGACGGGCGCCTCAAGGCCATCTGCCACGGGTGGTGGCAGACAAAGCCTTCAGAGCGCGTGGACCTGCGGCTGCTCACGATCTTCGAGGGGGTCTCGGAGCTGATCAGGCAGCACACGCCGGATGCCGTCGCCCTGGAGGAGTCGTACGTCGGCGCCGACGCCCGCATCGCACTCTCCGTCGGGCAGGCGCGCGGCGCCATACTCGTCGCCGCGTCGTCCGTGGGCGTCGAGTGCGTCGAATACGCACCTAGCCGGATCAAGCAGATGGTCTGCGGGTACGGCCGCGCCGACAAGGGCCAGGTGCAGCGGATGGTCAAGGCGATCCTCTCGCTCGAGGAAGTGCCGCGGCCGGACCACGCCTCGGATGCGTTGGCGGTGGCGATCTGCCATGCGCTCGCGCCGCCGCTGCTGCGGATCGCGGGCTGAGCGAACCGTCCGCCGCCGCCCGTACCGTGGGCGGATGATCCGCGGGAGCAGGAACAGGTGATCGCGCGCCTTCGAGGCACCCTGGCGGGCCGCACGCCGGCCGGGCTGCTGATCGACGTCGGCGGTGTGGGCTACCTCGTCGCGGCGACGCCGCGGGTGAGCTCGCGCGTCGGCGAAGAGCTCACCGTCGAGATCCACACGCACGTGCGGGAGGATGCGCTCCAGCTCTACGGTTTCGCCTCGACGGACGAGCGCGAGCTCTTCGAGCTGCTGCTCGGAGTGTCGGGGATCGGGCCGAAGGTCGCGCTCGCGATCGTCTCGGGCTCGCCGCCGGCCGACCTTCGCCGCGCGATCGCGCGGGACGACTTCGCCCGCTTCGAGGCGATCCCCGGGATCGGCCGCAAGACTGCGCAGCGCGTCGTGATGGAGCTCAAGGACAAGGTCGCCCAACCGTCCGAGGCCGGTTCGGCTAGTGGTGCGGAGCTGCTGGCTCGGGACGCGCTCGTGGAGCTTGGCTGGTCGCTCGTCGACGCCGAACGCGCTCTTTCCGGGGTCGACGAGTCGTTGACGGTGGAGGAGCAGGTGCGCTCGGCGCTGAAGAACGCGGCATGAACGTGCCGCCGTTTCTGGCGCCCGCGGTCGTCGACGGGGGCGAGGAGGAGCTCGACACCACGCTCCGCCCGGGCTCGCTCGCCGAGTTCGTCGGGCAGGAGCGGGTCAAGGAGCAGCTTGGGATCGCGCTGGACGCGGCGCGCGGCCGAGGCGAGGCGCTCGACCACGTGCTGCTCGCCGGGCCGCCGGGGCTCGGAAAGACATCGCTGGCGCAGATCATCCGCCGCGAGCTCGACGTCGGGATTCGCCAGGTCGCCGGGCCGGCGCTCGAGCGGAAGGGCGATATCGCGGCGATCCTCACCGCGCTCGAGCCGCGCGACGTGCTCTTCATCGACGAGATCCACCGCCTGAACCGCGCGGTCGAGGAGATCCTCTATCCGGCGCTCGAGGACTTCCGCCTCGACATCATCGTCGGCCAGGGGCCGGCCGCTCGCACGCTCACGCTCGATCTGCCGCCGTTCACCATGGTCGGCGCGACGACGCGAACCGGCCTGCTCACGACGCCGCTCCGCGACCGCTTCGGGCTCACGTTCCGGCTCGACCACTACTCGCCCGACGAGCTCGGCGCGATCGTCCGCCGCAGCGCCCGGATCCTCGGGGTCGAGGTCGAGCCCGACGCCGCCGAGGAGATCGCTCGCCGCGCCCGGGGCACGCCGCGAATCGCGAACCGGATTCTCAGACGCGTTCGCGACGTGGCCGAGGTACGCCACGCAGGCGCGATCACGACCGCCGTCGCCGACGAGGCGCTCGCGCTGCTCGAGATCGACGAGTCGGGGCTCGAGCGGTTCGACCGTGAACTTCTCGCTGCTGTCGCGCTGAAGTTCGGGGGCGGTCCGGTTGGGCTCTCGACGCTCGCGGTTGCCCTCGGCGAGGAGGCAGAGACGATCGAGGACGTCTACGAGCCCTACCTGCTCCAGCTCGGGTTCCTGCAGCGCACGCCGCGCGGCAGGGTGATCACCGATCTGGGACGGGAGCACGCGGGAGCGGCGCGCGAGACCTCGACGCTGTTCTGAGCCGGCTCGAGAGCGGGAGCAATAGCGATCTGCTACCCGGAGGCTTCGTTCGGGAGGATTTGCGCCCTGCCGCAACTAAGGCAAGGGAAAACGAATCGTCCCGGAACGCGCCGGCCGAATAGCTTTCCGCCGCGCGAGCCGTTCACGAAGTACGCCTGAACGGCGGCCAGTCGCGTTTGGCGATGATCCACCCCGCGCGAGCGAGCGGGAGGTCGAGCGCGGTCAACGTCGCGTGGACATACGCAGTGGCGTCGGAAACGGACGCGGGAGCGCGTAGATCGAGAGCAGGTTTGTTGCCGGTCTCATCAGGGTGCTGTTCGAAGACGAGAGGCAGATCAGGGGGGGGGGGGGGGGGGGGG
>DATBAH010000057.1:0-4160 GCA_036271615.1 Gaiellaceae bacterium | reverse complement strand
CGGCATCGGCTCCTTCGCCAACATCTTCGGCCCGCAGCTCGTGATTCTCGGCGGCGGTTTCGGGGTCGCTGCCTACGACTACCTGCGCGGACCGGCGGAGGAGGTCGCGCGACAGGAGGCCCTCGAGCCGATGCGAAGCGCCCTGCGGCTGGCGAAGGCAGAGCTCGGCACGGCGGCCGGCCTCATCGGCGCCGCCTTCGTCGGCTTCGAGGCGCTCGACGCGGCCGAGAGCGCGTAATGCCTCTCGCGGTCTGCGCGACGCCGATCGGAAACCTCGAGGACGTGACCCTGCGCGTCCTCGCCGAGCTCGCCGCTGCCGACGTCGTGCTCTGTGAGGACACACGGCACACGCGCGTCCTGCTCGAGCGGCACGGCATCCAGGCTCGGCTCCTCTCGTACCACGAGCACAACGAGGCGAAGCGGACGGCCGAGCTTCTGCCGCGGCTCGAGGCGGGGGAGCGGGTCGCGCTCGTCTCCGATGCCGGCCTCCCCGGCGTCTCCGATCCCGGCGCGAGGCTCGTGCGGGCCGCGCTCGATGCGGGCGTGGGCGTCACGGTGCTGCCCGGGCCTTCGGCGGTCGAGACGGCGCTCGTCGCCTCCGGGCTCGTCGCCGAGCAGTACCGCTTTCTCGGGTTCCTGCCGCGCGGGGAGAAGAGGCTCGCGGAGACGTGGCAGGAGCTGCGCGGCTGGCCGTGGCCGGCGGTCGCCTTCGAGTCGCCCCAGCGGCTGCCTGCGACGCTGCGGTCGTTGGGGGCGGCCGACCCGGAGCGGGAGGTTGCCGTCTGCCGCGAGCTCACGAAGCGCTTCGAAGAGGTCGCGCGGGGTACGGCTCTCGAGCTTGCGGAGCGGTTCGACGCGCCGCCAAAGGGCGAGATCACGCTCGTGCTCGGTCCGGCCACTCGAGACGACAGCGGTGACGGCGAGGAGCGCGCACTCGCGGCCGTCCGCGAGCTCGTGGCCGCAGGGGTGCCGCGGCGGACGGCGGCTGAGATCGTCTCGGGCCTCGTCGGCGTCCCGCGAAATCGCCTCTACAAGCAATCGCTGTAAGCAGATTTGACAACGCGAGTCGGCCGCGCTACCCTGCGCAGCCTGTTGTTCATTCTGACAACGATCCGGAGGCTGGCTCTTATTCTCGTCGTCTTCCTGGCGTGGACGCCCGCCGCGTACGCCTGGAGCTGGCCCGTCCAGGGGCCGGTGTTGCAGGCGTTCTCCTACGACGAGGCGCATCCCTACGCCTCCGGACAGCATCGAGGCATCGACATCGGCGCGGACGCGGCGGGCGAGACCGTGGTCGCGCCGGCCGCCGGCACGATCAGCTTCGCGGGCACGGTGCCGACGAGCGGGAAGTCGGTCACGATCGTCACCGACGACGGCTATGCGGTCACGCTCACGCACCTCGGCTCGATCCTCGTGGTCAAAGGTGCGACCGTCGCCGAACGGGACGCGATCGGCGCGGTCGGCCCGAGCGGCACGGCTGAGGTCGCCGGACCGTACGTCCATCTCGGGATCCGGCATGCGATCGACCCGGACGGCTACGTCGACCCGCTCGGTCTCTTGCCGCCGGCATCCGCTCCTGCGCAGCCGAGCTCGAACGGCGGCTCCTCGACCGCGTCCGGAAGCGCGCCGAGTGCGACCGCGACCTCGCCGGCGACGTCCGCGACCCAGCCTGCGAGCTCGGAGCCTGCGAGCCGGCCCGCGCCGACGAGCACGACGCCGACCGTCTCGAAGCCCCGGACTCGGGTCTCGAGCCACGCACGCGGGCGAGCGCAAGAGGCTCAGGTGGAGACTCGGTCGGGTCGCTCGACGCGTCGTCCCGAGCTGCAGCGCGGGGAAGAAGCGATCGCACGCACCGCTCGTCCGAGGGCCGCGCGAGGTCTCGCGGACGGGCGGCCGACGAGCGCCTCAAGGCGGCCGGTCGTCGAGGCGGCGGCTTCCGCCAGGCCGACCGTTCTCGACGCCGGCCACGAGATTCGGCCGAGCGTTCCCGTCGCGCAGCTCTCCCCGTCGCGGCGGCCGATGCCGGCCTCCCTGCTGCCGCTGGTCCTCAACGGCGCAGCTGCTGTGGTCGCCGTCGCGGCGGCGCTCCTCGCCGCGCGCGGCCGACGCCGGCGCTGCTCGGCCTCGAGTGCCACCGCGGCCGTGCACGTCTTCCACCTGCCGCGCCGAGAGGTCGCGCACCGGCCCGAGTCGCGTGCCGCATGAGCAGCCGGAGCGGGCTCGTATGATTTCGAGCCTTCCCCGAGCCTTGGAAGGAGTTGTCGCCGGTGGCGGAAACGCCGCAGAAGATCCTGGTCGCGGTCGCGTGGCCGTATGCGAACGGACCGCGTCACATCGGACACGTCGCCGGCTTTGGTGTGCCGGCGGACATCTTCGCGCGGTACCACCGTCTCAAGGGCAACGACGTCCTGATGGTCAGCGGGACGGACGAGCATGGGACGCCGATCATGGTGGCCGCCGACGCCGAGGGAACCTCGCCGCAGGAGATCGCCGACCGCTATAGCGCGGTCATCCGCGATGACCTACGCCGGCTCGGGCTCGCCTACGACCTCTTCACGCGCACGACGACGCGCAACCACTACCGCGTCGTGCAGGACGTCTTCCGGACGCTCTACGGGCGCGGCTACCTGATCGAGCAGGTCACTCGCGGCGCGTTCTCGGCGACGACCGGCCAGACGCTGCCCGACCGCTACATCGAGGGGACCTGTCCGATCTGCGGGTTCCCGGAAGCGCGCGGCGACCAGTGCGACAACTGCGGCAACATGCTCGATCCGGCCGACCTGATCGAGCCGCGCTCGCGCATCGACGGGCTGCCACCGGAGTTCCGCGAGACGAAGCACCTCTTCCTCGACCTGCCGGCGTTCAAGGAGCGCCTGACCGAGTGGATCAAGGCCCAGGAGCACTGGCGGCCGAACGTCCGCAACTTCTCGCTCAACTACGTGCAGGAGATCCGCCCGCGCGCGGTGACGCGCGATCTCGACTGGGGAATCCCGGTGCCTGTCGACGGCTACCCGCCCGAGCAGAAGCGGATCTACGTCTGGATCGACGCGGTCGTGGGCTACTTCTCGGCCGCCGTCGAGTGGGCGCACAATCGCGGCACTCCCGACGCGTGGCGCGAGTGGTGGCAGAACCCCGAGGCGCGCCACTTCTACTTCATGGGCAAGGACAACATCGTCTTCCACTCGGTCATCTGGCCCGCGGAGCTGCTCGGCTACGACGGAGCCGGGGAGTACGCGGCCGGGCAGGACCTCGGGCTGCCGTACAACATCGTCTCGAGCGAGTTCCTCACCTACGAGGGACGCCAGTTCAGCACGAGCCGGGGGCACGTGATCTACGTCGGCGACTTTCTCGACCGCTACGACGCCGATCCGCTTCGCTACTACCTGACCGCTGCCGGGCCGGAGACGCAGGACTCCGACTTCTCGTGGGCGGAGTTCGTCCGGCGCAACAACGACGAGCTGCTTGCGAACTGGGGCAACCTCGTCAACCGGACGCTCGTGAACGCGCACCGGCACTTCGGGGCGGTGCCCGAGCCGGGCGAGCTCGAGGAGCCGGACCTCCGGCTGCTCGCCGAGATCGCCGACGGCTTCGAGTTCGTCGGGGCACTGGTCGAGTCCGCACGCTTTCGCGCTGCGCTCGCAGAGGCGATGCGCCTCTCCGCGGCGGCCAACGCCTACGTTTCCGAGCAGGCGCCGTGGGCCCTCGTCAAGACAGATCGACAACGCGCCGCGACGGTTCTGTACACGGCACTCCGCGCGGTCGACGACCTCAAGACGCTCCTCGCGCCGTTCCTGCCCTTCAGCTCGCAGCGGGTGCACGAGCTGCTCGGCGGCGAGGGCTGGATCGCCGGCCCGCTCGAGATCCACAGCGTCGAGGAGGACGAAGGCGCGACTCACGACGTCCTCACCGGCGATTACGAGGGCTGGATCGGCGCGTGGCAGCCGGGCGAGCTGCCCGCCGGCCGGCCGCTTCCGGAGCCGCAACCGCTGTTCCGCAAGCTCGACGCCGAAGCCGTCCTCGCGTCCGAGCTCGGGTGATCGACACACACGCGCACCTGACCGCGCTCGACGACGCCGACCAAGCGGTGGAGCGTGCCGCCGCGGCGGGAGTCACGCGCATCCTCACGGTCGGCACCGACCTCGAGGACTGCCGGAACGCGCTCG
>DATBAH010000056.1:0-4792 GCA_036271615.1 Gaiellaceae bacterium | reverse complement strand
CGCCGGCTCGAGCAGCTCGGCGCCGTCTTCGTCGAGGACGAGGCCGAGATCCCCGAGGGCGAGATCTGCGTCCTCTCCGCTCACGGCGTGGCGCCCGCGGTCAAGGAGAACGCGCAGCGGCGCGGGCTGCGGGTCGTCGACGCGACCTGCCCGCTCGTGAACAAGGTGCACGCCGAGGCGCGGCGCTACGCCGACAGCGGCCATCTCGTCGCGCTCGTCGGCCACGAGAACCACGTCGAGGTGATCGGAACGCTCGGCGAGCGCCCGGACTCGACGGTCGTGATCGAGTCGCCGGAGCAGGCACGAGAGCTCGAGACGGACAAGCCCGTCGCCGTGATCACGCAGACGACGCTGTCGCTCGACGACGTGGCGCCGATCGTCGACGCGCTCGAGGATCACGTCGGAACGCTGCGGCGGCCGCACGCCGACGACATCTGTTACGCGACGCAGAACCGCCAGGACGCCGTGAAGGCGATGGTGGCGCAGGGTGCCACGCTCGTCCTCGTGATCGGCTCGGAGACGAGCTCGAACGCGCAGCGGCTCGTCGAAGTCGCGCAGGCCGCCGGCGCACAGGCGACGCTCGTCGACGGAGAGAGCGAGCTCGACTCCGCGCTCCTCGACGGCCACGAGACGATCGGGCTCACGGCGGGCGCCTCGACGCCCGAGGAGCTCGTGCGGGCGACCGCGGCGCGGCTCGCCGCTGCCGGCTACGCGCTTCCGGAGGAGATCGAGGTCGCGAAGGAGGATGTCCACTTCAGGTTGCCCAAGGAGGTCGCACAGGCATGACGACCGTCGAAGTTCCGTACTCGATCGCCGCGGCCCTCCCGTCGCTGTCGGTGATGGACATCACGAACGACGTCTCGCGCGAGGTCGCCGAGTCGGGCGTGACTTCGGGCATCGCCTACCTTCACGCCGAGAGCACGCTCTCGCTCGTCCGCGTGCAGGAGCGGGAGACGGGCTTCTTCGAGGATCTCGAGTCCCTGCTCGAGCGGATCGTGCCGGGAAGCGCGCGGTCGCGCGAGCGCCTCGTCGCGTTTCTGCTCGGCCCGCGCTCCGAGCAGGTGCCGTTCACCGACGGAGCTCTCTGTCTCGGCCAGTGGCAGCGGATCCTGCTCTTCTCGCTCGACGCGCAGCACCGTCCCGACTGGAAGCTCACGCTCGTCGGGTAGCGAGCGAGTACCGTCGGGACTGCGATGCTGGTCCTGAGCCGCACCGACGTGGAGGAGCTGCTCGACCTCGACGCGCTCCTCGACGCGCTCGCCGCCGCCCAGGCCGAGCTCTCCGCAGGGAAGGCATCGCTCGTACCGCGCGTCGGCGCGTTCGCCGGGGACGCGGGCGTGCTCGGCGTGATGCCGGCCTACGCGCCCTCGGCCGGCCTCGGCTGCAAGCTCGTCACGCTCTTCCCCGGCAACCGCGACCGCCCGACGCATCAGGCGGCGATCGCGCTCTTCGACCCCGCGACGGGAACGCAGGTGGCGCTCATGGACGGGACCTACATCACCGCGATGCGCACCGCCGCGACGGCGGCGCTCGCGACGCGGATGCTCGCGCGGCCGGATGCGCGCGTGCTCGCGATCCTCGGCACCGGCGTGCAGTCGCGCTCGGCCCAGGAGATGTTCCCCCGCGCGCGCGACTTCGCGGAGGTGCGGGTCGCCGGCCGCGGCGAGTTCGAGGAGGCGGTCCGCGGAGCCGACGTCGTCCACGCGACGACCGCTTCGCCGGAGCCGGTCGTCCGCTTCGAATGGCTGAGCCCCGGCGCGCACGTCAGCTCGGTCGGCTCGACCCTCGAAGGCGGCTCCGAGCTCGACCCGGCGATCGTCGAGCGGGCGGACATCGTCGTCGTCGAGCAGCGCGACTCGGCGTTCGCGCCGCTCCCGGCCGGCGCGCCGGAGCTAGAGCCGCGCGGCCGTGACGGAGTCGTCGAGCTCGGCGAGATCGTCGCCGGCAGCGCCGTCGGGAGACGCTCCGCGGAGCAGATCACCCTGTACAAGTCGGTCGGTGTCGCCGTCCAGGACCTCGCCGCCGCGGCGCTCGTCCTCGCGGCCGCGCGTGAACGCGGCGCCGGTCAGGAGATCGAGCTGGAGGAGATCAACGTATGAGCAGCAACGACTTCAAGCCGGGCCTCGAGGGGATCGTCGCGGTCGAGACCGAGATCATGGAGCCCGATCGCGAGGGCGGAATGCTGCGCTACCGCGGCGTCGACGTCGAGCCGCTGATCGGCAAATACCCCTACGAGAACGTCTGGGGCCTGCTCGTCGACGACGACATCGAGTCTCGTATGCCCCTCCCCGAGCCCTACGAGCCGGTCGGCCTGACCGGGCATGCGCCGGCCGACCTCCAGGCCCAGACCGCGCGGCTGTCGGGACTGTGGAACCTCGGCAAGCTGAACGAGATCTCCGACGACCAGGCGCGGGAAGACCTCGGTCGCATCTCCGGCCAGATGATGTCGATCGTCGCCGGCTCGGCGCGGCTCGCGGACGGCCACGAGGACAAGGTGCCGGCGGAGACCGTCGAGCAGGGGCAGACGGCGGCCGAGAGATTCCTCCTGCAGTGGCGCGGCGACGCCGACCCGAAGGCGGTCAAGGCGATCGACACGTACTGGATCTGCACGGCCGAGCACGGGCTCAACGCCTCCACCTTCACCGCGCGCGTCGTCGCCTCTACCGGCGCGGACTGCGGCGCGGCGCTCTCGGCCGCCGTCGGTGCGCTCTCCGGTCCGCTGCACGGCGGCGCGCCCGCGTACGTGAAGCCGATGCTCGCGGAGGTCGAGGCGATGGGCGATCCAGAGAAGTGGGTGCGCGACACGCTCGACGCCGGCAAGCGGATCATGGGCTTCGGCCACCGCGTGTACCGCGCCGAGGACCCGCGGTCGCGGATCCTGAAGCAGACCGCGCGCGAGCTCGGGTCACCGCAGATCGAGATCGCCGAGCGGTTGGAGGAGGCAGCGCTGGCCGAGCTCGAGCGGCGTCATCCCGAGCGGCCGCTGAAGACGAACGTGGAGTACTACTCGGCTCTCGTCCTCGACATCGCCGAGGTGCCGCCTCCGCTGGCGCCCGCGATGTTCGCCTGCTCGCGTGTCGCCGGGTGGTCGGCGCACATCCTCGAGCAGAAGCGGACGGGGCGCCTCTTCCGGCCGTCGGCACGTTACGTCGGCCCGGGGGCGCGCACGCTGCAGGAGGTCTAGGTTGCCCGCCGTGAGACGGCTTGCTCTCGTCCTCGTCATGGCGTTGGCGCTCGCGGCCTGCGGCGGCTCGGGCGGAGGGACGCCGGACGCATCCGCCCAGATCAAGAGCGCCTACGAGAAGTTCTTCGCCCCGAAGACGTCGCTCTCGGATCGCGTTGCGCTGCTCCAGGACGGCTCGAGGTTCAAGTCGGTCGTTCGGCAGTTCGCGAGCAACCCGCTCGCCAAGAACGTGAGCGCGACCGTTTCCTCGGTGACCCTGCACGGGCCGAACAAAGCCACGGTCGTCTACACCGTCAAGCTCGGCGGCACGTCGCTCGGGAATCAGACGGGTACCGCCGTGCGCGAGAACGGCACGTGGAAGGTGGGATTCGCGGGACTCTGCAAGCTCGTCGCGCTCGCCGGCCCCACGCCGTCCGCCTGCAGGTCATAACGTCCGCGGCGTGAGCTCACTCGCGCTGTTCCGGCAGCGTCACGCCCGCGAAGCGGCCCTGGCGGCCGTCTGCGCGATCCTCTTCCTCACCTTCCTCGACAACACGATCGTCAGCGTCGCGCTCGCCGACGTCCAGTCGTCGCTCAGCACGAGCGTCACGGGCCTCCAGTGGATCGTCGACGGCTACATGCTCACGTTCGCCGCCCTCATGCTCACCGGCGGCACGCTCGGCGACCTGTTCGGACGGAAGAAGGTCATGCTCGGCGGAGTCGCCATCTTCTGCGCCGGCTCGATCGTCGCCGCCGTCGCCCCGGTCACGAGCATCCTCATCGCCGGGCGGGTCGTGATGGGTGTCGGCGCCGCCGCCTCCGAGCCGGGGACGCTCTCGCTCATCCGGCACATCTATCCCGAGCGTGACAAGCGCGCGGTCGCCCTCGGCGTCTGGGCGGCCGTCTCGGGGCTCGCTCTCGCGCTCGGGCCGGTGCTCGGCGGGGTCCTGGCCCAGGGAATCGGCTGGCGGAGCATCTTCTGGTTCGGCCTCGGCTTCGGCGCCGTTGCCCTGGCCGTTGCCGCCGTCACGCTCACCGAGAGCAGCGACCCGGAGGGCCGGAAGCTCGACATTGCTGGCCTCGTCTGCGGCGCGGCGGCGATCATGGCCGCGACCTTCGCCGTCATCGAGGGCGAGAACAACGGCTACGGAACGTGGTGGATCGACGGCCTCTTCATTCTCGCGGCCGTCCTCACCGTCGCTTTCGTCCTCGTCGAGCACCGCGCGCCGGACCCGGTGCTGAAGCTCGAGTTCCTCCGCAACCCGACCTTCACGGCGGCGAACGTCGTCGCGTTCGCCACGAATCTCTCGGTCTTCTCGGTCTTCTTCTTCACTGCCCTCTACCTGCAGCTGATCTCGAACTTCTCCGGCTACCAGATCGCGCTCGTCTTCACGTCTCTCGCGGTGGCGATGATCGTCTCCGGCCTGCTCGCCGGCCGCTGGACAGCGCGCGTCGGCCCACGGGTGCCGATGGTGATCGGCTGCCTGCTCGCCGGGCTCGGACTCCTCCTCGTGGACCGGCAGCTCACCGCGACGGTGAGCATCGCGGCGCTCGCCTGGCCGCTTGCGATTGCGGGAGTCGGTTTCGGGATCGCCCTCGTCACCATGACAGCGGCGGTGCTCGGCCTCG
>DATBAH010000055.1:0-6625 GCA_036271615.1 Gaiellaceae bacterium | reverse complement strand
CCTCGAGGGAGTAAGGGCGGTCGGAGACTACGACCTTGATAGGCGGGACGTGTAATCGCAGCAATGCGTTCAGCGGACCCGTACTAATTGCCCGAGGTCTTGATTTGAACGCCGGTCGAGTCGCTATGGAGTTTTGAGGGTCTCGCGCATCGCGCGCCCTTGACAGTTCGGCGGTCATACCGGCGGGGAGACACCTCTTCCCATTCCGAACAGAGAAGTTAAGCCTGCCAGGGCCGATGGTACTCGGAGGGCAACCTCCCGGGAGAGTAGGTCGCCGCCGATTTGCTTACTGGAGAAGAGCCGCGGGAGCGGCTCTTTTTCGTGGTCCGAATCAGGCGGCCGCCTCGCTGTGTGCCTGCTCTCGCCTCGATGGATCCAGCTCTCGCAGCCGGCGAACGCGCTCGGCGACCGGAGGGTGCGTGACGAACAACCGGGCCGGCCACTCTTCTGCAAAGGGGTTGATCGTGAAGAGGGGCTCCGTGGCCGGGCTCCCCTCGAACCCGACGAGCTCGGACGCCTGCTCGAGGCGCAGCAGGGCGTCGGCGAGGCCGTGTGGCGAGTCACAGAGATTCGCTGCGAACCGATCGGCGGCGAACTCCCGCTTCGGCGACACGAGCAGATGGACGCAGGCCGCCGCGACCGGGGCGAGGACGAACAGCAGGGAGCGCTCGAGCCACCCGCCGATGCGGCTCGCCTCGAGCGTCACCGCGGCTGCGACCGCGGCCGCCGTCTGGACCTGGACGTCGTGGAGTCGGACGTGGGCCATCTCGTGCGCGAGCACGCCTTCGAGCTCGGCGGGCGAGCAGGCGGCGACGCACCCGGTGCTCAGGACGACGGCGGAGCTGCGGAGGCCTCGCCCGGTAGCCGCCGCCAGCGGCAGCCCGTCGGGGATCAGGTAGATCCGGGGCTTGAGGATTCCGGCCCGCGAGGCCAGGCGCTCGACCGTCGAGTGAAGGAGCGGCGCCTCGCCGATGGGCAGCTCGCGCGCGCCGATCATCCCGAGCACCACGCGGTCGAAGGTCCAGTACGCGCCGGCGGCCACCAGGAGCGCGCAGAACGTGAAGATCGAGAGCCCGCGCACGCCGTCGAGCAGCCAGCCGACCAGGGCGAAGATACCCACGAGCGCCAGCACCAACAGCCAGGCCTTGACGATGTTGCGGGCCGCGACGAGCACGCCTACATCAAACCTCTAGCGCTCTTCGCCGCCGTCTTCCTGCCCGTCGTCCTCGAGCAGGCCGCGCGGCGGCCAGTCTTCGTTCTGCGGTGCGTCGCAACGACTCGAGCAGTGGAGCGACGCGATGTTCTGGAGAGGAACGAGGATGTGCCCGTTGAGCTCGATGTGCGCGACCTCGTCGACGTAGCAGTACGCGGTGAGCACGCCTTCCTGGTACTCGCCGCCGAAGAGCGCGACCTCTACCTGCTCGCCCTTGTACTTGTTCGTGTAGTCCTCCACCGGGCGAGCCTAGCCGTTCCAGGTCGGCGGACCCGGCACGCTGAGGATCTCGATCGCCGCGAAGGTGAGCAGCCTCATCCCGAGGGCACGATCGGACCGAAGGCGCCGTCCGCGTAGGTGCAGAGCCAGCGGCCGCAGTTCTCGACGACCGGCAACGCCATCCCGAGCGCGGCCGTCTGGACCCGTCGCATCGAGCCGCCGTGCGTGACGACGAGGACACTGCCGGAGCCGGGATGGAGCTCCGAGATCCGCCTGAGCGCCCGCAGGGTCCGCTCCTGGTGCGCCTGCGTCGACTCGCTCACGAGCTCGACGCGGTCGCGCTCCGCGGGTGTCAACCCCTCCCACGTGCCCCAGTCCTTCTCGCGCAGGTCCGAGTCGAGCTCGACCTGCAGGCCGAGCCGCTCGGCGACGATCTCCGCCGTCTCGCGCGCGCGGGCGAGGTCGCTGGAGTAGATCGCCTCGAGCTCCTCGCCCTGGAGCTCTGCAGCGAGCTTCTGCGCCTGCCGGCGGCCGAAGTCGCTCAGCGGCCTGTCGGTGTGGCCTTGCAGGCGCCCCTCGGCATTCCAGTCGGTCTCGCCGTGGCGAACGAGGAGCAGCGTGGTCACGACTGACTACGCTAGCCAGCCATGGACCTCGGGCTTGCCGACAGCGTCTGCCTCGTCACCGGCTCCACCGGCGGCATCGGCCTCGAGACGGCGAAGCTGCTCCGGGCCGAGGGCGCGACCGTCGTGACGACGGGCCGCAGCGGCGGCGACGTGCGGGCCGACCTCTCCCAGCCCGGCGAGCCGGAGCGCGTCGTGGGGGAGACGATCGAGCAGCACGGACGGCTCGACGTTCTCGTCAACAACGTCGGCTACAGCGAGATTCGCAAGCTCGAGGACGTGACCGACGAGATCTGGCAGGCGTCGTTCGAGCTCAACCTGCTCAGCGCCGTCCGCGCGACGAGAGCCGCGTTACCGGGAATGCGGGAGCGGGGTGCCGGCACGATCGTCAACGTCTCGTCGACGGCGGCGAAGCGTCCCTCGACCGGCATGCCGGACTACTCCGTGATGAAGGCAGCGCTGCTGTCCTTCTCCCGCCTCGTCGCCGACCTGTACGCGAAGGACGGAATCCGGTGCAATGCCGTCACGCCCGGCCCGACGGCGACCGATGCCTGGCTCGGGGAGGGAGGGCTCGCCGACCAGCAGGGCGAGCGCGACGAGGTGCTCGCCAAGGTCGCCGCCGGCCGGCCGCTGGGCAGGCTTGCCGAGCCGGAGGAGATCGCCGCAGTGATCGCGTTCCTCTGTTCCCCCCGCGCGAGCTACGTCACCGGCGCCGCGTGGAGCGCCGACGGCGGCACCGTGCCGATCATTCTCTGAAGAGCACGCTGATGCTCTCGCGGCCGTGGATGCGCTTGATCGCCTCCGCGAAGAGCCCGGCCACCGAGACGACCTCGACGCGGTCGCCGAGCGGATGCGGCTGGTTCTCGACGGTGTCGGTGACAATCACGCGCTCGATCGGGCTCGCGGCGAGCTTCGCAGCCGCGTCGCCGGAGAAGACGCCGTGCGTTGCCGCGGCGATCACGGAGCGCGCGCCGCGCTCGACGAGCTGCTGGGCGGCCTCGACGAGCGTCCCGCCCGAAGCGACGAAGTCGTCGACGAGGACGGCGTCCTGTCCCGCGACGTCGCCGAGCAGGCCGAACACCTCGGCGTCCTCGCCGTGGCCGGAGCGCGTCTTGTCGGCGATCGCAAACCCGCCGCCGAGTTGCCGCGCGAAGCGGCGCGCCATCTTCGCGTAGCCCGAGTCGGGCGAGACGACTACCGGGTCGCTCGCTCCCGCGCCCCGGATCGCCTCGACGAGGATCGGCATCGCATACAGGTCGTCCACCGGGATGCGGAAGAAGCCCTGGATCTGCGGCGCGTGCAGGTCCATCGTCACGACTCGGTCGGCGCCGGCCACCTCGATCGCGTCGGCGAGCACGCGTGCGCGGATCGAGACTCGAGGCTCGTCCTTCTTGTCGCCCTTCCCGTAGCTGAAGTAGGGCACCACTGCCGTGACCGACGCCGCGCTCGCCCGACGGCACGCGTCGAGCCAGAAGAGCAGCTCGACGACGTTGTCGTTGGTGGGATAGATCGTCGACTGGAGGACGTAGACGTCGCGGCCGCGCACGTTCTCGAGCAGCCGGACGAAGATCGTGCCCTCGGCGAAGCGAATCGTCTCGGCCGCCGCGGGCTTCACGCCGAGCTCCTCGCAGATCGCGCCGCCGAGCCGGCGGCTCCCGGAGCCGCAGACGACGACGGGCTGATCGGCCGGACGGCGGCGCAGGCGCATCGGTGCGAGTATCGCGGTTCCTCCGGCAACCGGGCTAGTCTCAGGTGACGATGCCGGAGATCGCCGGACAGGTCGCGGACGGCTTCGCCGACGCGGTGCGCGAGCACGAGGAGCAGTGGCTTTCGCCGCTCGCCGTGCGCTCCTACGAGACGCGCGGACGCGAGGCTCCCGAGGAGGAATGCCGCCTGCGGACGCCGTTCCAGCGCGACCGCGACCGGATCGTCCACTCGAAGGCGTTCCGGCGCCTGCGCCACAAGACGCAGGTCTTCGTCGATCCCGAGGGCGACCACTTCCGCACCCGGCTCACGCACACGCTGGAGGCGGCGGGGATCGCGCGCGGGGTCGCGCGGGCGCTGCGGCTGAACGAGGACCTCACCGAGGCGATCGCTGTCGGCCACGACGTCGGCCACCCGCCGTTCGGCCATGCCGGGGAGGAAGCGCTCGACGAGTTGCTGCGCGAGCGCGGTCTCGGCGGCTTCCGCCACAACGAGCACTCGCTGCGCGTCGTCGAGCGGCTCGAGCGCGACGGCCGCGGTCTCAACCTCACGTGGGAGGTGCGCGACGGCATCCTCAAGCACACCGGGCCGGAAGAGCCGGAGACGCTCGAGGGTCGCATCGTCCGGCTCGTCGACCGCTTTGCGTACATCAACCACGACATCGACGACGCGGTGCGCGCCGGGCACCTCGATCCGGCCGACCTGCCTGCGGAGCCGATCGAGCTGCTCGGCGACACAGGCTCGCGCCGCATCGACACGCTCGTCCACGACGTCGTCGAGAGCTCGGCGCGGGCCGGGGACATCGTCCAGAGCGACGAGATCGGCGAGGCGATGCTCGCCCTGCGCAGCTTCATGTTCGAGCGCGTCTACCACGCTCAGGACCACGGCCCGGCGCGCGTGGCCGTCCGGCGGATCTTCGACGAGCTGGTGAATGAGCGGCGGCTGGATGCCCAGGACGCGACCGACTACCTCGCCGGGATGACCGACCGCTTCGCGCTCGGCTACGCGGCAGAGCTGGACTAGCGCATGGCCCGGATCAAGGACGAGTCGGTCGAGCGCGTGAAGGCGGTGATGGAGATCCTGCCGCTCGTCGAGGACGTCGTCCGTCTCCGCAAGTCGGGCAGCACGTACAAGGGGCTCTGTCCCTTCCACTCGGAGAAGACGCCGAGCTTCACCGTCTCGCCGGCGCGCGGCACGTTCAAGTGCTTCGGCTGCGGCGAGGGCGGCGACACGATCACGTTCGTGGAGAAGACGGAGAACCTCGACTTCGTCGAGGCGATCGAGCTGCTCGCGCGACGCTTCGGGGTCGAGCTCGAGTACGAGGACGCGTCGCCCGAGCAGGACGCGAAGCGCCGGCGCGGCGAGCGTCTGAAGGCATTGCTCGAGCGGGCCGCCGAGTTCTACGCCCGCGTGCTCTGGGACTCGGAGGCCGGCGCCGCGGCGCGCGAGTATCTCGCTTCCCGCGGGCTAGGCGAAGAAATCTGTCGCGAGTTCCGGCTCGGCTACGCGCCCGGCTCGGCGCGGCTCGCCTCGCGCGCACTGCAGGAGGGATACACGCAGGAGGAGCTGGTCGCGGTCGGGCTTGCGAACAGCCGCGGCAACGACTACTTCCAGCGCCGCATCGTCTTCCCGCTCGCCGATGCGCGGGGCCGGGTGCGCGGGTTCCAGGCGCGGAAGCTCTACGACGACGACCCGCTCCAAGCGAAGTACGTGAACTCGCGGGAGGGAGAGCTGTTCCGCAAGGGCGATCTCCTCTACGGCCTGGACGGCGCGCGCCAGGCGATCGCGCGCGAGAACAGGGCCGTCGTGGTGGAGGGGAACACCGACGTGATCGCGTTGCGGCAGGCGGGTTTCGCACCGGTCGTCGCCTCGATGGGGACGGCGCTCACCGAGGCCCAGCTGCGCGAGTTGACGCGGCTCACGAAGCGCCTCTTCCTCTGCTTCGACGCCGACGCCGCCGGGCAGGACGCGACGCTGCGCGGCATGGAGCTCGCGGTGCGGGACGGCTTCACCGTCCGCGTCGTCCCACTGCCGCCGGGAACGGATCCCGCCGACGATCCCGCCCTGTTCCAGGAACAGCTGGCGAGGCCGGTCAGCTACCCGGTGCATCGCGTCCGCCTCGAGCACGCGCGGGCGACCGATCCGCAGGCGGCATTCGCGGCGATCCGGAGCTTCCTCACCTCGCTCCCCGACTCGCCGGAGCACCTCGAGGCGATTCGCGTCGCCGCCGACCTCCTCGACCTGCCGCCCGAGACGCAGGCCGGTCTTGCTCCGGCCCGCGGCGGCGCACGCACAGCAGGAGTCGTCTCGCCGCGGCTCCTCGACGCCGGACAGCGGCTCGAGCGCAGCGCGCTCGGGGGCGTGGCGGCTCACGAATCCCTTCTGCCGGATCTCGAGCTGCTCGGGCCGGAGCACTTCGACGACGAGTTGCACCGGCGCGCGCGGGCGTACCTGCTCGGGGAGGAGACGGCCGACGGAGAGCTGACCGCGCTGCTCGCCGAGCTCTACGCGCTTCGCGACGAGCAGGAGATCACGCTCGAGACGGCGAGCCAGCTCCTCCTCCGACTGCGCGAGCGTCGGCTCGAACGCGAGATGGCGCAGGCCGACGGTGAGCGTCTCGTGGAGCTCCAGCAGTCGCTCTCGAAGCTGCGCGACGAGATCAGAGCCTTCGCGTAGCGGTAGGGAGGGCCCGCCCCCTCCCGGCTACAATGCCCGCCGCCGATCCCCGGTAGCTCAATTGGCAGAGCATCCGGCTGTTAACCGGAGGGTTGTTGGTTCGAGTCCAACCCGGGGAGCTCCGCAACGCCGCTCCTTCAGCGCCTGCTAGAAGTCGCCGCAGGTGCTGAGCTTGATTTCGACGATTCGA
>DATBAH010000054.1:0-3101 GCA_036271615.1 Gaiellaceae bacterium | reverse complement strand
TTGACGCTTGCCGTCGCCGCCGCAAGAGTCCTCGGCTTGGCCGAGCCCCAGGCGGTGGTCGCAACGACAACCGAGATCAGCGCCGCGAGAACGGCTACCAATCCAATCTTCTTCAACATTCATGCCCTCCTTGTATGACGCCCCTCACCTGTAAGACGCTCACCTCCAGACAAGGTTTGCGTCCCGGGGCCGACCTGGCCCGCGACTTTACTCCGCAATAACAGGCAAAGGAAGAGGGGCCGCGGTATAGGCTCGCCTCGTGCGCTACACGATTCAGGCCGAGGAGACGGGCGAGGAGATCACGCCGCTTTTCACCGTTCCGGAGTTCCGGCAGCGCCTTCTGCACTTCGACGGCCCCAGCGAGGAGCGTGCGGACGAGGGGCGCGACGAGGTGCTCTACGTGCTCGAGGGAACGGCCACCGGGACGGTCGACGGCGAGGAGCAGGGGCTCGAACCCGGGACGGGCGTCTTCGTCGCGCGCGGCATTCCCTGGCGGATCGAGTCCGCCGAAGGCCTGAAGCTCCTTTCCGTGCTCGTCGAGGAGCCGCTGCCCGCGTCGGCGAGCCACGCCCTCATCGCGAGCGGCGAGCGCGGCTCGGCGACCGCCGGACGCGAGTTCACCCTGCTCGCGCACCCCGAGAACGGCTGCGCGTCGGTGACGCAGTTCGTCGGCTACATCCCGACCGGGCGCGCACCGGACCACTTCCACCGCTATGACGAGGTCGTCTACGTCCTCACGGGGGAGGGCTCCTTCCACGTCAACGGGGAAAGCGCGCCGTTGCGCGCGGGCTCGTGCGTCCACCTGCCGGCGCGGCTCGTCCACTGCCTCGAGAACCACGGCCCCGAGGAGATGCGGGTGCTCGGCGTCTTCCGCCCAGCGGGCTCGCCGGCCGAGGCCTACTACCCGGACGGCTCGGCCGCCGTGGTGCCAGTCGGCTGATGCCGCACATCGAACGCACCGCACATGTCGGCTGGGACGGGAACCTCGCGCGCGGCGCGGGGACGCTCGACGCGGTGAGCGGCGCCTTCGCGCGGCTGCCGTTCTCCCTCCCCTCGCGGGTGGGCGACCCGGGCGGCAAGACGAGCCCCGAGGAGCTGCTGGCCGCCGCTCACGGCGGCTGCCTGACGATGTCGCTCGCGGGCGAGCTGACCTCGGCGGAAACACCACCGGGACGGCTCGACGTCGCGTGCACGATCGTGATGGACGAAGTCGAGGGCCAGGGGCACCAGATCGTCGGCTCACGCATCGAGGTCGTCGCGCGGGTGGACGGGGTCGACGACGCGGCGCTGCAGGAAGCCGTCGCGCAGGCGCATGCCGGCTGTCCGTTCTCGCAGCTCCTCGAGCGCGCGGGCGCGACCGTCACGGTCACTGCACGTCTCGCGTGAGCCTGCAAGAGCTGGCCGCAGCACGCCGAACGCACAAGGCGTTCGGCCGGGAGTCCGTGCCGCGCGAGACGCTGCTCGAGCTGCTCGCGACGGCGCGCTTCGCACCGACCCACCACCTCAACCAGCCGTGGCGCTTTCGCGTCGTCGGGCCCGAGACGCTCGCGGCCCTGCAGCGAGTCGCCGGCGAGAAGGAGGCGCGCAAGCTCGAGCGGGCTCCGACGCTCGTGCTCGCGACGGCGACCCTCACCGGCGACCTGGTGACCGACGAGGAAGACGTGTGCGCGACCGCAGCGGCGATCCAGCTCGTCCTACTGGCGGCGACCGAACGCGGCCTCGCCACCTACTGGCGCACGCCTCAGATCTTGCGCACGAAGGCAGGCCGCGAGGCGGTCGGCATTCCGCCGGGCGAGCGGTTTCTCGGTCTCCTCCACTTCGGAACGGCCGAGCGCGACCCCGCGCCGCGCGAACGCGAGCCGGTGGAGCGCTACGTCGAGTTCCTGCGCTAGGAGGGCGTCTCGCCGGCTGGCGTCTCGCCGGCGCCGGGCTCTTCGACGCCGGACTCCGGCGTCCCGACCACGAGAGGCTGCAGCGGGCGCAGGTAGAGGTAGTCGTAGCCGACCGCCGCGATCAGGGCGCCGATGATCGGTCCGATCCAGTAAATCCATGCCCCGGCCCAGAAGTTCCCGACGAGCTCGGGACCGAAAGCGCGCGCCGGGTTCATCGCCGCACCCGTAAGCGGGCCGCCCATGAAGACGTCGATCGTGATCGTCAGCCCGATCGCGAGACCCGCGATCGCCTTGAACGCGCCGCGAGGGTCGACGGCGGTCGCGAAAACGGCCCAGACGAGGAAGAACGTGAGGATGATCTCGACCACCAGCGCCTTGCCGTCGCCGAAGCCGGGAGCGGGGTGAGGAACGGCGCCGAGGTAGAGCACGCGGGCGAAGAGGGCGCGGAGGATCAGCGCCGCCGCGATGGCTCCGGCCAGCTGGAACGCGATGTAGAGACCGGCGAGGCGACGCTCGATCCGCTTCGTGGCGACGAATCCGAGCGTGATCGCGGGATTGAAGTGGCCGCCGGAGATGTGGCCGAGGTTCGTGACCATGATCCCGATCGCGAGGCCGTTGGCGAGCGCGACCGCGACGATGTCCTGCCCGCTGACGATGCCCGCGCCGCCGCCGATGAAGATGAGGGTGAAGGTGCCGATGAACTCGGCGATGCAGCGCCGGAACTCGTCCTGGTCCACGAGCAAAACGCTACGAAGAGCGTCGGACGGAGCAGTGCGTGAAGAGCGGAGGCGGCGGGTACACGCGTCGCGTGAGCGGGGTCACGGAAGAGCGGAGCTTCGAGGTCGAGTGCCCGCACTGCCACAAGACGTTCGCCGCCGAGCCGATCGACGGCGGACGCGCGGCCCGCTACCTCGGCTTCAAGTGCCCCCACTGCAAGCTCTTCGTCCCGCTGCAGCGAACTCGCGTTGCGGACGCATAGCGTCCGTGACGCGGGGATACGGAACTCCGCTGCCGGGAGAGCGCGGTCTCCCGGCAGCTCCGTGCTGTTCTGGTTTGCGATGCCTAGACGGGAGGCCGCTGTGGTGCGCTCGCGCGCGGCAGAGGCCGGCACGAGCGCAGTCCGGCCTCCGGCTAAGCCCGCTACGCGAGGCTTAGCCTCCGGCCCTCCGCGCCTGGTGTGACCTCGGCGTTTCGAACCCCCTCCGCGCC
>DATBAH010000053.1:0-17620 GCA_036271615.1 Gaiellaceae bacterium | reverse complement strand
GCACGCGCAAGCTCCGGCTACGGCGCGTCCGTCGCCCGCAGCCTGGGCCGGGAGCTCGCGGCCGCGGGGCTCGTCGTCGTCAGCGGCCTTGCTCGCGGCATCGACGCCGAGGCGCATCGCGGAGCGCTCGAGGGAAACGGCGCGACCGTCGCCGTCCTCGGCTGCGGCATCGACCGCGACTATCCCGCCGCGCACGCCGACCTCGCCCGCCGGGTGGCGGACGCGGGGCTCATCGTCTCGGAGTACGCGCTCGGAGTCGAGCCGGCCCCCTGGCGATTTCCGGCGCGCAACCGCATCGTGGCCGGACTCTGCGCGGCGACCGTCGTCGTCGAGGCGCGCGAGCGCAGCGGCGCGCTCATCACGGCGGATCTCGCTCTCGAGGAGGGCAGGGAGGTGTTCGCGGTGCCCGGTGAGATCACGAGCTCGCTGTCGGCGGGCACGAATGCGTTGCTCAAGCTCGGCGCGGCGCCGCTGACGGCAGCCGCCGACGTCCTCGCCTCGTTCGGGATCGAGCCGGAACCTGCGGAGGGCGAGCGGTCGCCGCTGCTCGAGCTCCTTCCCGCGAGCGCCGACGAGCTCGTGCGGAAGACGGGGCTCCGCGCCGCCGAGATCGCCCGCACCCTCGTCGAGCTCGAACTGGAAGGCCGCGTGGCCGTGTGCGACGGCGTGTACCGTCGCGCTTCGTGAATCCGTACTGGTTGGAGGAAGAGAGCCCGATCCGGCCCTCCGCGAAGATCGAGGGCCGTGCCGACGTTGCGATCGTCGGTGCCGGCGTCACGGGCTGCTCCGCGGCGCTCCGGCTCGCCGAGGCGGGACTCCGCGTCCGCGTGCACGACGCGCGCGGCATCGCCGAGGGTGCGAGCGGCCGTAACGGCGGCTTCGCGTTGGGCGGAGGCGCCGCCCGCTACGACGTCGCGCGCGAGACGTACGGCGCCGAGAGAGCCGCGGCCTACTGGCGCTGGACGGAAGAAGCGCTCGACCGGATGGCGGAGCTCGCAGGCGACGCGTTGCGGCGCAGCGGCAGCTACCGCCTCGCCGGCGACGAGGAGGAGCGCGAGGGCATCCAGCTCGAGTACGAGGCGCTGCGGGAGGACGGATTCGAGGCCGAGTGGCTCGAAGACGTACCCGGCGGCGCAGCGGGCCGCTTCCACGGCGCGATCTCCCATCCGCACGACGGCTCCATCCAACCCGCGCGCTTCGTCCGGCGCCTGGCCGCGGCTGCCGGCGCAGCCGGAGCAGAGATCCGCGAGCACGACGAGGTCGACGACATCGACGCGCTCGACGCCGAACGCGTACTCGTCGCGACCGACGGCTACGGTCACGGCCTCGTCCCGGAGCTCGCCGACCTGATCTGGCCGACCCGCGGCCAGGTGATCGCCAGCGAGCCTCTCGACTCCGTGCTCTACGACCGACCGCACTACGCACGCCAGGGCTTCGACTACTGGCAGCAGCTTCCCGACGGCCGGATCCTGCTCGGCGGCTTCCGTGACGTCTCGATCCTCGACGAGCTCACCGACGTGGAGGAGACGACGCCGACCGTCCAGTCGTCGCTCGAGTCGTTCCTGCACGAGCTGGCCGGCCGGGAGGTCGCGGTGACGCACCGCTGGGCCGGGATCTTCGGACTGACGCAGGACATGCTGCCGCTCGTCGGAGCGGTGCCGGGCCATGACGGACGCGTCTGGGTCGCCGGCGGCTATTCGGGCCACGGCAACGTGCTGGGCTTCGCGTGCGGCGAGCTCGTCGCCGACGCCATCCTCGGCCGTGAGTCACCGCAGCTCGAGCTGCTCGACCCGGCACGCTTCTCGGATTAGAGATCGAGCGGCTGCGTGCCGACGACGGCCATCAGAGGTTCTTGACGTCCGCGATGAGCTTGTCGATCGAGTCCTTCGCGTCGCCGAAGAGCATCACCGTCTTCGGGTTGTAGAAGAGCGGGTTCTCGACCCCGGCGAAGCCCGGGTTCATCGACCGCTTGAGCACGACGACGGTCTGGGCGTCGTCGACGTTCAGGATCGGCATCCCGTAGATGGGCGAGCCCTGGTTCGAGCGCGCGTCGGGATTGACGACGTCGTTGGCGCCGACCACGACCGCGACGTCCGTCCGCGAGAACTCGGGGTTCGCGTCGTCCATCTCCTGCAGCTGCGGATAGGGGACGTTGGCCTCGGCGAGCAGGACGTTCATGTGGCCCGGCATCCGCCCGGCGACCGGATGGATGGCGTACGAGACTTCGACGCCTTTCGCCTCGAGCAGGTCGGCGAGCTGGCGGACGTCGTGTTGCGCCTGTGCGACCGCGAGCCCGTAGCCCGGCACGAAGACGACCTTGTGGGCGTACGCGAGCATCACGGCGACGTCCTCGGCGTTCGCGCTGCGGACGCTCTGGCCGCCGTTGCTCGCGGCCACGTCGGCCGCGGAGACGGTGACCTTCCCGAAGGCGCCGAAGAGGACGTTCGCCACCGAGCGGTTCATCGCCCGGCTCATCATCAACGTCAGCAGGGTGCCGCTCGCGCCGACGAGCATGCCGCTCACGATCAACACGTTGTTCTCGAGCTCGAAGCCGCCGAGCGCGACGGCGATGCCCGTGAACGCGTTGAGAAGCGAGATCACCACGGGCATGTCCGCGCCGCCGATCGGGAGCACGAACAGGACGCCGAACAGGAGCGACGCGGCGATCGTGACCCAGAGCAGCCACTCGTCCTGGACGCCGGCGACGAGAGCGACGGCGCAGCCGAGCGCCGCGACGAACAGTGCGCCGTTGACGAACTGCTGGCCCACGTATGTGATCGGCCGGCCGCCGATCAGCTCCTGGAGCTTTGCGAACGCGACCATCGAGCCCGCGAACGAGATCGACCCGATCAACCCGGAGAGGACGATCCCCAGCGAGATGTCGACCGTCGGCTCGCCGGGCGGCGGGAGCACGCGATGCAGCTCGGCGAGCGCGATCAGCGCCGCCGCGCCGCCGCCGACGCCGTTGAACAACGCCACCATCTGCGGCATCGCGGTCATCCGCACCTTGCGCGCGGCGACCGCGCCGAAGCTACCGCCGATCAGCATCGCGAGCGCGATCGCCCACCAGCTCGTCGAGCCCACCTTGATCCACGTGACGACGATTGCGACCAGCATCCCGGCCGCCCCGATCTGGTTTCCGCGCCGCGCCTGCGCCGGGTTCGAGAGGTACCGCAGCGCCAGCACGAACGCGACGATGGTAATCAGGTAGAGGAGGTTCGAGAGGTTGTAGCTCAAGTCGCGTCAGGCTTCTTCGGCCGCTCGCGGCTCTTGAACATCTCGAGCATCCGGTCGGTGACGACGAAGCCGCCCACCACGTTCGCCGCCGCGAGGATGACTGCCGTGAAGCCGACGACCCAGGTGAACGCGCTCTTGTCGGGTTGGCCGAGCACGATCATCGCGCCGACGATCACCACGCCGTGGATCGCGTTCGTCCCCGACATCAGCGGCGTGTGCAGCAGCGTGGGCACCTTCGAGATCACCTCGATGCCGAGGAGGATCGCGAGCACGAGGATGGTGACCTCGAAGACGAGGATCGTGTTGTGAATCACGCAGCCACCTCCTCCCTGCCGGCGACGCAGGCGCCGCTCGTGATCTCGTCCGACCAATCGAGCGTGAGCTCACCCTCCGGCGCGAGATGGAGAAGGAGCGCCTGGACGTTGCGCGAGTACAGCATCGAGGCGTGGTACGGCATCGTGCTCGGCAGGTCCGTCAGCCCGACGAGCGTGACTCCGGCGCGCTCGACGACCTTGCCAGGCTCGGTCAGCTCGCAGTTGCCGCCGGTCTCGGCCGCGAGGTCGACGATCACCGAGCCCGGCCGCATCGCCTCCACGGCCGAGGCAGGGATGATCTTCGGTGCCGGCCGGCCGGGGACTGCGGCGGTCGTGATCACGACATCGAAATCCGCGATGCGTCCCTCGAGCGCCTGCTGCTGCGCCTCCATCTCCTCGGGCGTCAGCTCGCGCGCGTAGCCGCCGTCTGCCTCGGCGCCCGTGACGCCGAGGTCGAGCCAGTTCGCGCCGAGGCTCTCGATCTGCTCGCGCACCACGGGACGGACGTCGAAGCCGGTCGTCACTGCGCCGAGCCTCCTGGCCGTCGCGATCGCCTGGAGTCCCGCCACGCCTGCGCCGATCACGAGCACCTTCGCGGGAGGAACGGTGCCCGCGGCCGTCATGAGCATGGGGAAGAAGCGGGGGAGATGCTCGGCGGCGAGGAGGGCCGCCTTGTAGCCGCCCACGGTCGCCTGCGACGACAGGGCGTCCATAGCCTGTGCGCGGGTGATCCTCGGTACCGATTCGAGCGCGAAGGCGGTCACGCCCGCGGACGCCAGCGCCTCCACGCCGGCCGGGTCGGAGAGCGGCTCGAGGAGTCCGATCAGCAACTGCCCGGAGTGGAGCCGCTCGCGCTCCGCTGCGGACGGCTTGCGCACCTTGACGACGCCGTCGGCTTCCCACGGATCGCCGAGCGTCGCGCCGGCCCCGGTGTACGCATCGTCGGGAAACGAGGCGGCGTCTCCGGCGCCCTGCTCCACGACGAGCTCGAAGCCTCCCGCCGCGAGCTTGCCTACGGTGTCCGGGACGAGCGCGACCCGCCGCTCGCCCTCCGTCGTCTCGCGCGGGATCCCGACCCTCATCCGCGGTGCTTCTTCGGTGGATGTTGCCGCGTTCCCGGCGCGCGAAAAGCAAGTGAGGAGAGGACGCAGAGAGCCTCGATAGCTGACGCTATCGGGGCGACCGAGGACGCTGCATCACGCCGGTTTGGGGCCGCCAGGAATGCGGTGGACATTCGCCGAAGGGGCACTCGACATAGCCTACGCACCGTGACGCACTTCTTCACGAGCCATGGTCTCCCTCTGCTCTTCGCGGTCGTGATGATCGAGTCGTTCGGGGTCCCGCTGCCCGGCGAAACGGCCCTCATCGCCTTCGGCGTGCTTGCCTCGCGGGGGCACTACTCGATCGAGGAGGTAATCGCGATCGCGGCTGCCGCGGCAATCGTGGGAGACAACCTCGGGTACTGGCTGATCGGCCGGTGGGGTGGCCGCGCCCTCTTCGAGCGGTGGGGGCCGCTGCGCCGTTACGCCGACCGCGCCCTGCCGCCGACCGAGCGTCTGATGGCGCGCTACGGCGGCGCCGTGGTCTTCTTCGGCCGCTTCGTCACCGTGCTCCGCTACACGGCGGCGTGGGTGGCCGGCCTCGCGAAGATGCCGTGGTGGAGATTCCTGCTCTGGAACGCGCTCGGGGGGATCTGCTGGGCCACGGGCGTCGGGCTCGTCGCGTACTACGCGGGCAACGCGGCGGGAGACGCGATCGGGCGCTACGGGATCTACGCCGCCATCGTGATCGCGGTCGCGGTCGTGGTCGCCTGGTTTGTCACACACTCCGGCAAGAAGTGGCTGGAGAACCGGCTCTAGTTCGCCGCCTCGCGCTCGGCCTCGCACTCGCCGCCGTCGTCTCCGGTTGCGGCGGCGGCTCGGCCGGCGCGACCGTTCCAGGCAAGGCTCCGCCGCGGGTGCGCCTGCCCGACTTCACGCACGTCGTGGTCGTCGTGTTCGAGAACAAGGAAGCGACCTCTATCGCAGGCAACCCCGACGCGCCGACGTTCAACGCGCTCGCGCACCGCTATGCGACGCTGACGGACTACGACGCCGTGGCGCATCCGAGCCTCCCGAACTACCTCGCGCTCGTCTCCGGCTCGACGCACGGGATCTCGAGCGACTGCACGGACTGCGTCGTCCGGGCGCGGAGCCTCGCCGACACGCTGGCTGCTGCCGGGAAGACGTGGAAGACGTACGCCGAAGACCTCCCGTACCCGGGTTTCACCGGCGCCTCGACCGGCCGCTATGCGAAGAAGCACGACCCGTTTCTCTACTTCCGCGACGTCGCCGATTCGCGCGCTCGGCGCGACCGCGTCGTTCCGTTCACGCGGCTCGGACGCGACCTCGCCACGCGAAGGTTGCCCGACTTCTCGCTCGTCGTCCCGAACCTCTGCAACGACATGCACGACTGCTCGGTCGCGACCGGCGACGCCTGGCTGAAGGCGCGCATCGTGCCCCTGCTCCACTCGCCGGAGTTGGGCGGCGGTGTCGTGTTCGTGGTGTTCGACGAGGGGACGAGCGACACCGGCGGCGGCGGCCGCATCGAAGCGCTCGCGCTGGGCCCGACCGTGCGACGCGGCTCGAGGTTCGCGAAGCCGACGAACCACTACGGCCTTCTGCGGACGATCGAGGACGCCTGGGGGCTGCCGCGGCTCGGTTTCTCTCGTACGGGGACCCCGATCGGCGGCATCTGGAAGAGGTAGGAGTCCGGGCACCGGCGCGGAATCCCTGCGGGCATGCTCCACTCGATCGCCCGCGCACTCGAGGAACGCGACCAGACACTCGGCCACGGCGCGCGCGTCGCTGCGCTCGCCGAGCCCATCGCACTCGAGCTCGGGTGGGACGCGGAGCGGATCAAGTCTCTGCGGCGCGCCGCACCGCTGCACGACGTCGGGAAGGTCAAGGTGCGGCCGCAACTGCTGGGCAAGCCTGGTCCGCTCACGCTCGAGGAGCTGGCGGAGATCCGGAGCCACCCGGCCGCCGGCGCGCAGCTCGTCCTGCCTCTGCGCCGGTTCCACGAGGCGCTCCCGTACGTCCTCTTCCACCACGAGCGCTGGGACGGAGAGGGCTATCCGGCGGGGCTGAGCGGACGCCGGATTCCGATCGAGGCGCGGATCCTCGCGATCGCCGACGCCTTCGACGCGATGATCTCGCCGAGGCCGTACCGCCGCTCCCTCACGCACGAGCACGCGCTCGCCGAGGTGGAGAAGGGCGCCGGCGCGCAGTTCGACCCGGTCGCGGCGGAGCTCTTCGTCGAGGCGTGGGCCGACGGCTGGGACACCTGGCACGCCGCCGCAGCTTCTTAACACACGCCGCTGCAGCTTCTTAACAATGGGTCACTAGGTTCCGGACCATGAGCAGACTTCGTTGGGCCGGGCTGTTCCTCGCACCGGCTCTCCTTGTGTCCTCGGCGCAGGCCGGCGTTACCAAGTCCCAGGCGGGGAAGACGAAGCAGGCGGCCAATCGGATCTGGACGCTCGCCATCGACGGGCCTCGGGTCGCGTACGCAAGCGGCGGCAAGATCCGCGTCTGGAACGTCGCAACCGGCGCGACGTCCACCGTGAGGGGTCACTACGGAGGACGCGCTTCGAATTTCGTCGACAACACCGCCGCCCAGGTGGCGATCGCCGGCAAACGGGTCGCCTGGATCAAAGACCGGCGGCTCGGCAACACTGAGGAAGCGGAAACCCTCTACACCGCGTCGCTCGGAGGCCAGGCGCACCAGATCGCCCATGTGCACCGCCTCGGCACCGACGACCCGTCCCACACGACCGGACGCTGGATCGAGGGCCTTGCCGGCTCGGGGAAGACCCTGGCGGTCAGCACCTGGCGCTCGAACGGCACGCTCGCCACCGACCAGCAGCTCGGCCTCGTCACCGCGACCGGGCTGAGACCGCTCGCAGGCGGCTCGGGCTCAATCGTGTCTGGATCGGTCGACGGCGGCCACATCGCCGTTCTCAGGTCCAGGCCCTGGACGACCTCTAACAGCGTCGGGATCTACTCCCGCGACGGCAGTACGCTCGGCGAAGTACTCCTTGGCCCTCTTGACCCGGACACCGACGGCATCCAGATCGCGCTCAGCGGAAACGAACTGGTTGTCCTGACGACGGCGCTTCACGAGCCGTCAGGGCCGACGACGGTCACGCTCGAGGTGTACGACTGGACCACCGGCCGGCTTCTGAATACGTGGCCGGTCGGGATCCACTCCAATGGCGGCGAGGTGAGCTTCGCGGTGCAGGGGCCGCTCGCGGCCGTCGAGGGCCCGTCCAGGCTGCACCTGGTCGACCTCACGACGGGCAAGGACGTCACGCTCGCGCGTGCGAGCCACACCGACAGTCCCCCGGCGTTGGACTCCCGCGGCCTCGTCTACGCACTCGACCCCCACCTCAACGGCCCGGGGAGCCTCGTGTTCGTGCCGATGGCGAAGCTGCTCGCCGACGCGGGTTAGAGCGCGGCCCAGACCTCGAGCTTCGCCCGGACGCGCCCGATCACGTCGTCCGTGAACTCCGACGTGCCGACGTCGCCGCCGAGGTCGGCGGTACGGCCGCCCTGCGCCACCGCCTCGAGACACGCTTCACGGATCGCCCGGCCCGCGCGCTGCGCCTCCTCACCCGCGTGCGAGAGGAGAGCGGCGCCGGCGAGGATCATCGCCATCGGATTGGCGACGTTCTTCCCCTGCAGGGACGGCGCCGTGCCGTGCGCCGCCTCGGCCATGATCGCCGTCGGCTCGAAGCCGGCCTCGAAGGCGACGAGCAGTGACTCGGAGCCGGCGATCGAGCCGAAGAGCGGGAGGACGAGGTCGGAGAGGATGTCCCCGTCGCGGTTGAGCGCGGGAATCACGAGCGGATCGCCGGCGGAGGAGAGCAGGAGCGCGAACGTCGCGTCGATCAGTTGCGGCTCGTACGGCACGTCCGGATGGCGCTCCGCCGCCGCGTCCATCTCCTCCTTCAGCATCCCCTCGTAGGTGGGGCTGACCGTGTACTTCGGGCCGCCGAAGACCTTGGCGCCCGTCCGCTCGGCCTGGCGGAACGCGAACTCGGCGACGGCATGGCAGATGCGGCGTTCGATCCGCTCGGTGCGGAATGCGACCTCGTCGTCGCCCTCGCCCTCGCGCCACTCCTTCGCGCCGTAGGCATCGCCGACGGCCATGCGGACGATCGAGATCGGCGCATGGACGCCGCCCAGCGGCGCGACGCCCGGGATCCGCCGGCCCGTGCGGACGATCACCCTGCCGCCGATCTCCTCCCGGAGGATGCGGTTCGGCGACCCCACGTCGCCGCGTCCTTCCGGCGTGATCGTCGCCGCCTTCAACCCGAGCCCGTGGTCGCGGATTGCCGCGGCCGCCTCGTGCACGACGCGGTTGTCGGTCTCGCGGCGCCTCTCGAGGGAGAGATCGAAGCGGGGGAACTCGAACTCGACCCCGATCACCTCGGGCTCCAGCACGCGGAGGCTCTCCTCGAGCAGCTCCTGTCCCGTCTCGTCGCCCTCGAGAACGACGATCGTCCGTTCGTCGCGCATCGGCGGCCAGTCTAGTGTCGTTATGGAAGCGAGATGCCGAGCCGGGTCGGAAGCAGACGTGCATTTCGCTACCTCGATGCACGCGGTAAGGAGATCGGCGATACGGCCGCGCTCGAGCGCTTCGAGGAGCTCGCCATCCCTCCCGCCTGGAAGGACGTCTGGATAGCCGCTCGGCCGGCGGCAAAGCTCCAGGCGACCGGCTACGACAAGGCCGGCCGGAAGCAGTACCTGTACCACCCGGCCTACCGAGCGGCACAGGAGGAAGCGAAGTACGACCGGCTGATCCGCTTCGGCGAACGGCTACCGGAATTGCGCGCCGCGATGAGCGAGCACCTCGACAATGACGAACTCGATCGCGAGCGCGTTTCGGCTGTAGCGCTGCGCGTGATCTCGCTCGGCTGGTTCCGCGTCGGCTCCGAGCGCTACGCGCGCGAGGGAACCTACGGGGTCACGACGCTGCTGCGGCGCCACGTCAAGGTGCGGGGCCGGCGCATCAAGCTCTCGTTTCCGTCCAAGGCCGGAATCCGCGTCCGCTGCGAGCTCGTCGATGAGGTTCTCGCGGAGGAGATCCGCGGCCTGGTGAGGGTGAGGGGCGGCCCACGCGTCTTCAAGTACCGCTGGGAAGACGAGCTCTACAACCTCACGAGCAAGCGGCTGAACGACTACGTGAAGATCTATCTCGGCGGGGAGTTCACCGCCAAGGACTTTCGTACGTGGGGCGGCACGCTCTTCGCCTCGGTCTACCTCGCGGAGCGCGTCGCCGAGCATGGAATTCCCGAGACGGAAACCGAGCAGAAGCGCTCGATCGCCTCGGTCATGCGCCGTGTCGCAGAGCAGCTCGGAAATACGCCCGCCGTCGCGCGCGACTCGTACGTCTCGCCGGCAGTCGTCGAGCAGTACCGCGAAGGGCGAACGATCGACGACTTTCGTCCACGGCATTTGCGCCTCGTCAAGGGGCGAGATGCGGCCCTTTCACCCGAAGAACAGGGCATGCTCAGCTTGCTACGTTCGTGGCGTATTCGACGCGCACGTGTGGCTGCATAGCGAGCGGCGCGTTTCTGTAGGTTTCTCCCGCAGGACGCCTAACGAAGGAGGAGATCGGTGGCTCGGAAAACGGTGCTGGTATGCGACAGCTGCGGCAACGAGGTCGACGAAGGCAAGGGCGCGGTGATGCGGGTCACGTACACCGACGCGCGCCGCGGAGCGAAGCAGGCGGATCTCTGCGACAACTGCTCAGGCAAGGTGCCCGGCCGCGCGGTCGCGCGCCGCGGCCGCCGGCCGAAGTCCGCAACCGTCGCGTAGTAGCCGTCGGCACTCCGCGCTAGCGTAGGCGGGTGCCGCTCCACCTGATCGTGGGGCCCGCCAACGCGGGCAAGGTCGAGCTCCTGCTCGGCCGCTATCTCGGTGCGCTCGACTCGTCCGGCGGGCCGGAACCGGTGCTCATCGTGCCCAACCGGACGGACGTCGACCGTGTCGAGCGCGAGCTGCTCGGGCGGCGTCACGCGCTGCTCGGCGGCTCGATCGGCACCTTCGACGACGTCTTCGAGCGTGTCGCCGCCGGCTCGAGCGAACGCCGTCCGCCGCTCCGACGAGCCGAGCGCGCGCTGCTCGTGCGTCGTGTCGTGAGCGGCGCCGATCTCCGGGGCTATTCGCGGTCCGCGGCGCATGCGGGCTTCGTCGACTCGCTCGAGCGGGCGCTCGACGAGCTCGAGGAGGGGCTGCTCGCGCCCGCGGCAATCGAGGGCGAGCTGGGCGTGCTCTACGCCGGCTATCGCGACGAGCTCGACCGGTTCGGGCGCTGGGACCGCGGACTGCTCCGCAGTCACGCTGTCGAGCGTCTCCGGGCAGATCTCGACGCCTGGCACGGCGAGCCCGTGTTCGCCTACGGCTTCGAGGATCTCACCGGTGCGGAGTGGTCGCTGCTCGAGGCGCTGGCCGCGCGCACCGAGGTGACGGTCTCGCTTCCCTACGAGCCGGGGCGGCCCGCTTTCGCTGCGCTGCGCCGCACGGCCGAGGATCTCGCCGGCCTCGCTTCCGCCGCCGTCGAGGAGCTGCCGGCGAACTACGGCGCGATCGCGCCCCCGGCGCTGGCGCACCTCGAGCGGGCGCTGTTCGCGGACGAGCCGGGAACTGCGCCCGCGCTGGAAGGCGTCGTGCGCTTCTTCGAGGGCGCCGGGAGTCGCGGCACGCTCGAGCTCGTTGCCGAGGAGATGCTCGCGCTCGCCCGCGACGGCACGTCGCCCGAGCGGATCGGGCTCGTCGTGCCGGCATACGACCAGATCCGCGGCGCCCTCGAGACCGTGTTCGGCTCCTTCGGCATCCCGTACGCCGTCGACGGCGAGCTCCGACTCACCCAGACCCCGCTCGTGCACGCTCTCGCCGCGCTGCTGCGCTTCGCGTGGGGCAGAGGGACGCGGAACGACCTCTTCGGTTTTCTCCGCTCGCCGTTCTCGGGGCTCGAGAGGCGCTCGGTCGACTTCGTCGAGGGCCGGCTCCGCGGGCGCGCGGTCCAGGCGCCGGAGCGAGTCGTCGAGGAGGCAGAACGTCTACGCGACGGGGCGGCGCTGCCCGCACTCGCGGAGCTGCGGGACGCTGCCGACCCCGTCGAGGCGGTGCGCGAGCTCGCGGAGCGGATGCTGCGGAATGCGTACGGCCTCGAGCGGCCGCCTGCCGATGCTGCGAGCCGGCTCGACCTCAGGGCGTACGAGGCACTGAGGCGGTTGCTCGGCGAGCTCGCAGGCTGGCACGAGTTGAGCGGCGAGCTGAGCCGTGAGGACGTGCTCGCCGCTGTCGAGCGCGCTGCGCTTCCTCGCCGGACCGGCGACGATGCCGGGCGCGTCGCAGTCGTCGATCTGCTGCGCGCGCGCACGCGTCGCTTCGACGCGGTCTTCGTGCTCGGCCTCGAGGAGGGCAGCCTCCCACGGCGCGACTCGGGCTCGCCGTTCCTCGACGAGGAGACAAGGCGCGGGCTCGACGAGCGCGGTGCGAGGCTGACCAAGCCCGACCGGGTCGAGCGCGATCGCTACCTCTTCTACACGGCCTGCACACGCGCCTCGGAGCGTCTCTATCTCGTGCGGGAGGCGGCCGACGACGACGGCAGCCCGCGGGAGGCGAGCCCGTTCTGGCACGACGTCGAGGCGGTTTTCGAGGCCGACGACGTGACGCGCTGGACTCGCCGGCGTCCGCTTTCGGCGCTTACCTGGCCGCTCGAGGAAGCGCCGACCGAGCGAGAGCGTCTGCGCGCGCTCGCCGAGCTCGCCGCCCGCGACAGGGCGGACGCCGAGGCACTCGCGCGCGCAAACGGCTGGGAGCGAAGGCTCGAGCGCGCGCTCGCCGCCTTCCGGCGTCCCACCCGGATCACGCATCCGCTCGTGCTCGAACAGCTCGGCTCGCGCACCTCCTTCGGGGTGACCGAGCTCGAGCGGTTCGCCGACTGCTCCTCTGCCTGGTTCGTCGAGCGCTTCCTCGACCCGAAGACGATCGACGCCGAGCCCGACGCGAAGCAGCGCGGCAGCGTCGCCCACCAGGCGCTCTACCGCTTCTTCTCGCGGATTCCGGCCGAGCTCGGGGTGGAGAAGCTCGAGCCGCAACACGTCGAAGCGGCGACCGCGCTCATGCGCCGCTGCCTCGACGACGCGCTCGCCGGCGTGCGGATGGATCTCACCGAGATGCAGGAGCGGGAGCTCGACCAGACGCTCTGGCGCGATCTCGCGGCGTTCGTAGAGGAGGAGTGCGAGTCGTCGTCGCCGCTCGTGCCGCGGCGCTTCGAGGTTTCGTTCGGCAGCGAGCGAGCCGCTCCGGAGCTGCAGCGCGGCCTCGAGCTCGGCGAGGGCTTGACCCTCTCCGGAAAGATCGACCGGATCGACGTCGACCCCTTCGGCGCGCGAGGAGTCGTCCAGGACTACAAGTCGGGCAAGAGCGCGTACTCGGCGAGACAGATCGAGAGCGAGCTGCGCCTTCAGATCCCGCTCTACATGCTCGTGCTGCGCGACCTCGTCGGTCTCGAGCCTCTGGGCGGTCTCTACCGTCCGCTCGCCGGAGCGCGCAAGCCGCGCGGTCTCGTCCGTGGCTCGGAGGCCGAGACGCTGCCCGGCTACGTCTCGCACGACTATCTCGACGAGGAGGCGTTCTGGGGCGCGGTCGAGTCGGCCCGCGACACCGCGACGGCGCTCGCCGAGCGGATCCGAGAGGGAGACGTCCGCCACGACCCGCTCGGCGGCGAGTGCCCGAGCTGGTGCGACCTCTGGACGGTGTGCCGGATCGAGCGGACATGAGCGGCTACGAGCTGAACGAGCAGCAGGTGAAGGCCGTCGAGGCCGGAGGAGAGGTGTTCGTCTCCGCCGGCGCCGGCACCGGCAAGACGGCCGTGCTCGTCGAGCGCGTCGTCCGCGCGGTCTGCGATCGCGGGCTCGACGTCGACTCGATCCTCGTCATCACGTACACGCGACGCGCCGCCGGCGAGCTCCGCACCCGGATCCGCACCGCGCTCGCCGAGCGCGGTCGACACGACCTCGCCCGCCGGCTTGACGGCGCCTGGATCTCGACGATCCACGGCTTCTGCGCCCGCCTGCTCAGGGCCTATCCGCTCGCGGCCGGGCTCGACCCACGCTTCCGCGAGCTCGACGAGGCGCAGGCTGCAGTGCTTCGCTCGGAAGCCTTCGGCGAGGCGCTCGCGGAGTTCTGCTCGGGAGACGACCCACAGCGGCTCGAGCTGCTCGCCACGTACGGGAGCGGCCGGCTCCGGCGGATGCTCACGAGCGTCTACGAGACGTTGCGCGCTGCGGGACGCGAGCTCGACCTGGCGGTCGCCGCCCGGCCGGAGCTCGGGGAGCGGGTGGACGACCTTCGCGCCGCAGCGACCTCGCTCGTCGCAGACCCCGAAGCGACCGACGCCCAAAGGCGAACTGCCGCCGAGCTGCTCGAACTTCTCGACCGCGACCAGCGGCCGGACCGGCTGATGAGCCTCACGGGCTTCAAGGCGCGCGGTGACCGGGCGGCGGGCTACTGCGAGGCGCTCGCAGCTGTCGAGCAGGCCGCCCTCGACGAGGCCGCGGCGCGCGACCGTGCCCTGCTGCAGGAGCTGCTGACGCTGTTCGCCGAGCGCTACGCCCAGGCCAAGGCTCGGGAGTCGGCGCTCGACTTCGAGGACCTCCAGCTCGAGGCGCGCGACCTGCTCCGGTCGCAGCCGGAGCTCCGCGAGCGCGAGCAGGCGCGCTTCCGCTCGATCCTCGTGGACGAGTTCCAGGACACGAACCGGCTCCAGACGGAGATCGTCGACCTGCTACGGACGCCCGAGACCGAGCTCTTCTTCGTCGGCGACGAGTTCCAGTCGATCTACGGCTTCCGCCACGCCGACGTGCAGGTCTTCCGCGAGCGGCGCGACGCAGTCGACCAGCCGCTGTCGCTGACGCTCAACTACCGCTCGCGGCCGGAGGTGCTCGCCGCGGTCAACGAGCTCTTCGGCGCGGACTTCGGCGGTGAGTTCCAGGAGCTCGCCGCCGCGGCCGAGTTCCCCGATCCGGTCTTCGGCCATCCCGTCGAGCTGCTCGTCACCGACAAGGAGACCTACAAGGAGAGCGGCGTGCACTGGCGGCGCGGCGAGGCCCGCGCCGTGGCGCTGCGGGTGCGCGAGCTCGTCGACGGCGGCGCCGCGACACCGGGCGAGATCGTGCTCCTCTTCGCCGCCGGCACCGACGCCGAGTGGTACGAGGACGAGCTGCGGCGCGCCGGGCTGCCGACGTACCGCGCGACCGGCAAGGGTTACTTCGGGCAGCAGCAGGTCGTCGACCTGCTGCTGTACCTCCGGCTGCTCCAGAACCGCTACGACGACACGGCGCTCGCGTCGGTGCTCGCCTCGCCGTTCGTCGGCGTCTCGAACGATGCTCTCGCGCTCCTGCGCCGGGTCGCCTCGCGGCGTCCGCTCTTCACCGGGCTCGAGCACGCCCTTCCTCCGGGTCTCGCCGAGCGCGACGAGCGGCTCATGCGCGCCTTCCGTCAGCGCTACGGACGGCTCGTCGAGGCAATGCCGCGGCTGTCCCTCGAGCGGCTCTGCGAGCAGGTCGTCGCCGAGCACGACTACGACCTTGCAGTGCTCGCGCGGTGGGACGGTCGCCGGCGCTACGCGAACCTCCGGAAGCTCGCCCGCCTGGCGCGCTCATACGAGGAGCTGCGCGGCCCGGACGTCGAGGGCTTCGTCCGGTTCGTCGCCGAGCAGGAGGCGGTCGGCGCCCGCGAGCTCGAGGCGGTAGCCGAGGAGGAAGGTGCCGACGCCGTGCGTCTGCTCACGATCCACGCAGCGAAGGGGCTCGAGTTCAAGGTCGTGATCGTCGCTGACGCCGGCCGCGACCGCGTGCCGCCTTCGCCCGACGAGATCCTCGCGCTGCCCGACGGCCGGTTCGGCTTCCGGGTCGCAGATCCGGTGACGGCAACGCGGCGCGGCGCCTTCGATTACCAGGCGGTGAAGGAGGCGCGGCAGGAGGCCGAGCGGGCCGAGCGTCTCCGCCTCTATTACGTCGCCATGACGCGCGCCAAGGAGCGGCTGATCGTCTCGGGCTCCGTCGATCTCGGCTCGGAGCGCGAGACGCCGACGCCGATCGCGTGGGTGCTGGACCGGCTGAACGCCGACGGGGAGCTCGCCCAGGCCGGCGACGCGCCCGTCGAGCTCGTGCGCGAAGACGCGCGACTGCTGGTGCGCCTCGACCGCTACCGGCCGGAGCCCACGGCGGTGGTGGCGGAACCCGACCAACCCGGCGAGGAAGAAGGCCAGCTCGAGCTCTTCGCGGAGCTCGAGGAGCTCGGCGCTTCTCCGGCGGCGGCACCGGAGCTGCCGCCGCTCGCCGCCCTGCCCGAGCCGCCGCTCGTGCCCGTCCGCCGGCTCTCGTTCACGGCCCTCTCCCTCTTCGAGCAGTGCTCGTACAAGTACTTCGCCCGCTACGGGCTCGGCATGAGCGAGCGTCCCGTCGAGGTCGAAGGCGGCGAGCCGGGGGAGAGGTCCGGCACCGAGATCGGCACCGCGGTGCACTCGCTGCTGGAGCAGGTCGACCTCGCTGCGCCTGTCGTGCCGGAGCTCGAGGACGAGCTGGTGCGCGGCTTCGTGACCGCGTACTGCGAGTCGGATCTCGCGCGCCGCGTTGCCGCCCTCCCGGGCGTCGAGAAGGAGCGCCATTTCACGTTCGAGCACGATGGCGTGCTCGTGCACGGCTTCATCGACGTCTGGCATCTGGCGGACGGCCGTGCGCTCGTGGTCGACTACAAGACGAATGCCCTCGGCGAGGAGTCGCCCGAAGAGGTCGTCGAGGAGGACTACCGGCTGCAGCGGCTCGTCTATGCGCTCGCGTGCTTCCGGGCGGGAGCCGAAGAGGTCGAGGTCGTCTACCACTTCCTCGAGCGGCCTGAGGCGCCGGTGGAGGCGGCCTTCTCTCGCGCGGACGTGGCGGAGCTGGAGGCCGAGCTCTCGGCTGTGATCGCGCGCATCCAGGCCGGAGAGTTCCGGCCGACGCCGAGCGACTTCGCGTGCGCGGGCTGTCCCGCGCTCGACCTCGTTTGCGCCGGGCCTCGCCTGCGGTCGCGACAGCCGGAGGCAATTGCCTCGTAGCTACGTCCAGGAGGCGCGCAAGCGCGTCGGGCCGAAGAAGCAGCGGGTCCGGCCGATCATCGAGCGGCTTGCGATCGAGTACCCCGACGCAACGATCGCGCTTCGCTTTCGGAGTCCGCTCGAGCTGCTCGTCTCGGTGATGCTCTCGGCGCAGACGACCGACGTGAACGTCAACCGCGTCACGCAGACACTCTTCGAGAAGTACCGCAAGCCCGAGGACTACCTCGCCGTCACGCAGGAGGAGCTCGAGCGCGACGTCTTCGCAACCGGGTTCTACCGCCAGAAGGCGAGGGCGCTGCGCGGAACGATGCACGTGTTGCTCGAGGAGTTCGACGGCGAGGTACCGCGGCGGATCGAAGACCTCGCCCGCTTGCCGGGCGTCGGCCGGAAGACGGCCAACGTCGTCGCATCCGAGCTCGGCGAGGCGCAAGGGATCGTCGTCGACACGCACGTCCGGCGCCTTTCGCAACGTCTCGGACTGACGCGTCAAGAGGATCCGGTGAAGATCGAGCGCGACCTCGTCCGGCTCGTGCCGCGCGCCGACTGGGCGCGCTTCCCGCACCTCTTGATCTGGCACGGCCGCCGCGTCTGCGACGCGCGGCGCCCGCGCTGCGAGGATTGCGTCGTGAGCGACCTCTGCCCGTCGAGCCGTGTCTGAGCGCGCACGCAGCTTCGACACCGTGGCCGCCGAGTACGAGCGGCACCGGCCGAGCTATCCGGAGGAGGCGCTGCGCTGGGCGGCCGCGCAGCTCGGGGTCGAGGCCGGCGCGCGCGTCCTCGACCTCGGAGCGGGAACCGGGAAGCTGACCCGCGGCCTCGTGCGCCTCGGTTTCGAGGTCGTCGCGGTCGAGCCTGGAGCGCCGATGCTCGAGCAGCTCCGGGCGGCCGTCCCAGAGGCAGAGGCGTATGCGGGA
>DATBAH010000052.1:0-7092 GCA_036271615.1 Gaiellaceae bacterium | reverse complement strand
CTGCATGCCGAAGGAGGTCTTCGGCCGCGACTATGCGTTCCTCGAGCGCCGCGAGTTGCTCACCTTCGAGGAGCTCGCCCGCGTCGTCGGCATCTTCGCCGGCCTCGGTGTTCGCACCGTGCGGATCACGGGCGGCGAGCCCCTCGTCCGCCGCCACGTCGAAAACCTCGTGGAACTGCTCGCCGCTGCCCGGACTCCCGCGGGCGACCGGCTCGAGCTCGCGCTGACGACGAACGGCTCGCTCCTCGCCCAGAAGGCGGAGGCGCTCGCGGAGGCCGGACTCAGCCGCGTCACGGTCAGCCTGGACTCGCTCGCCGACGAGGCGTTCCGCGCCATGAACGACGTCGAGTTCCCCGTGCAGCAGGTCCTCGACGGGATCGACGCGGCCGCGGCGGCCGGGCTTCCTGTGAAGGTCAACGCCGTCGTAAAGCGCGGCGCGAACGACGGAGACGTGCTCGCGCTCGCGGAGCACTTCCGCGGCAGCCGCCATGTTCTCCGCTTCATCGAGTACATGGACGTCGGCTCGACGAACGGCTGGCGGCTCGAGGACGTCGTGAGCGCGGAGGAGATCGTGCGGAGGATCTCGGAGCGATGGCCGCTCGAGCCCGTCGCGACCGACCGGCCCGACGCGACCGCGCGCCGCTGGCGCTACCTCGACGGCGCGGGCGAGATCGGCGTCGTCGCCTCCGTGACACAGCCCTTCTGCGGCGCGTGCTCACGCGCCCGCCTGTCGGCCGAGGGTCGCCTTTACACGTGCCTGTTCGCCGCTCGCGGCCACGACTTGCGCGCACCGCTGCGTCTCGGCGCCCCCGACGAGGAGCTTGTCAAGCAGCTCCGCGCGATCTGGACTCGCCGAACCGACCGCTACTCGGAGCTGCGAACGGCTGAAACAGCGGCCTCTCGGAAGGTCGAGATGTCGTACATCGGCGGTTAGTCAACTCTTGCCAGCCGTCCTGTAACCGCTCGGATTAGAGTTGCGGGATGGAGCGGGTCGTCGCCCTCGGACAAAAAGTGCTCCCTCGCGGTTGGCGAGATTTCGGACTCCAGCTGGGAATCTGGTTCGGGTTCTACTTCTCGTACCTCGCCGTCCGGCACCTGACCGACCAGGACCCCGGCAAGGCGATCGTCAACGGCCTGAAGGTGATCTCGCTCGAGCAGCGGGTGTCGCATCACCTGTTCGAGCTGAGTGTGGAGCGGGTCACCGACTCCTCCTCGGCGCTCCTGACGGCGGCGGCCTGGACGTACTGGAACTCGGAGTTCACGGTGATCGGGCTGACGCTGCTCTGGGTCTACCTCCGGCGGCACGACAGCTTCAGCCGCTTTCGGAACACGATCCTGCTCGCGAACCTCGTCGGCCTCCTCGGCTTCTGGCTGATGCCGACCGCCCCGCCGTGGATGTTCCCGGACAAGGGATTCGTGGACGGCGTCAACCACTCGAGCGCGCTCCTGCAATCGCTCGGGAACTCGTACGCGGCGATGCCGAGCCTGCACGCCGCCGACGCGCTGATCGTCGGCTACTTCCTCGTCTCCACCTCCAGGACGATCTGGGCCAAGGCTCTCTGGGCGCTCTGGCCCGTCTGGGTTTGGTTCTGCGTGATCGCGACCGCGAACCATTATCTGCTCGACGTGATGGCCGGGATCTGCGTGGCGGTCGCAGCGCTGCTCGCCACCAAGTGGACGCCGCGACTCTTCGCGCGTCTTCGTGGGCTTGGCCCCGCTATCGCAAACCTGCTATAGTCCCCATAGCAGGAATGCTATGTCGGAAATGAACGCGACTCCACGGCTCGGCCGCGTCAAGCACAGTTACACGGTCGGGGCCCGCTCACTCGCCGGCCGCTCGGTCACCAGACTTGCGCGGACGGGGATCACGCCGAACGTCCTCACGACCACAGGTGTCTCGCTCTGTCTCGCGGCCGCGATCCTCGTGCCGTTCGAGGACCGAGCCGACAAGCTGCTCGTCTACTGGCTCGCGGCCGGCATCTTCGTCGTGGGCTCGCTGCTCGACATCCTCGACGGCGCGCTCGCCCGCGTGGGCGGCAAGTCCACCCCGTTCGGCGCTTTCATCGACTCCACGACGGACCGCGTCGGCGAGGGCGCGATGCTCGCCGCGATCGCGCTCGTCTTCTCGCGCCAGGGCAAGGACTGGGCGGTCGTCGTCGCGGTCGCCGCGGTCGTCGGCTCGTTTCTCGTCTCGTACACGCGCGCTCGCGCCGAGGCGCTCGGACTCAAGGGCGACGTCGGTCTGGGCTCGCGCGCGGAGCGCGTAGTGCTCATCACCGCGGGCCTCGTCTTCGCGCCGTGGGGCGGCCTGCCGTGGGCAATCGTCGTGCTCGCCGCGACGGCCTGGCTCACGGTCGTCCAGCGCATCCTGCATGTCAGAAAGCAACTTTCCGGAGGAAACAGTGGCATCGACCAACGGTAGGGCACGTCTCGACGACGGCAAGGTCCGCGTCGCGCTCGTCGGCGTCGGAAACTGCGCGAACTCGCTGCTCCAGGGCGTCGAGTACTACAAGGAGGCGCCGGACGACCAGTTCGTCCCCGGCCTCATGCACGTCAACCTCGGCGGCTACCACGTTCGGGACGTGGAGTTCACGGCCGCCTTCGACGTCGTCAAGGGCAAAGTCGGCGAGGATCTCGCGGACGCGATCTGGGCGCACCCGAACGACACGATCAAGTTCGCCAAGGTTCCCGAGACCGGCATCAAGGTCTCGCGCGGCATGACCCACGACGGCCTCGGCAAGTACCTCTCGCAGGTCGTCGAGAAGGCGCACGGCAAGACCGACGACGTGGTGGGGATCCTCAAGGAGACGAAGACCGACGTCGTCGTCAACTACCTCCCGGTCGGCTCCGAGGCTGCCACGAAGTGGTACGCCGAGCAGATCCTCGAGGCCGGCTGCGCCATGGTGAACTGCATGCCCGTCTTCATCGCGCGCGAGGAGTACTGGGGAAAGCGGTTCGAGGAGAAGGGCCTGCCGATCATCGGCGACGACATCAAGTCACAGGTCGGCGCGACGATCACGCACCGGGTCCTCACGTCGCTCTTCCGCGAGCGCGGCGTCCACCTCGACAAGACGATGCAGCTCAACGTCGGCGGCAACTCCGACTTCCTCAACATGCTCGAGCGTGAGCGGCTCGAGTCGAAGAAGATCTCGAAGACGAACGCGGTCACGTCGATGCTCGACTACGACCTCGGCCCGGGGAACGTCCACGTCGGCCCGTCCGACTACGTGCCGTGGCTGACCGACCGCAAGTGGGCGTACATCCGGATGGAGGGCTCCTCGTTCGGCGACGTGCCGCTCAACGTCGAGCTGAAGCTCGAGGTCTGGGACTCGCCGAACTCGGCGGGCATCGTGATCGACGCTGTCCGGCTCGCAAAGCTCGCGCTCAACAACAACGTCGCGGGCGCGCTCGTCGGCCCCAGCTCGTACCTCATGAAGTCGCCGCCGAAGCAGATCGTCGACGACGAGGCGTACGAGCTGACCGAGGAGTTCATCCGCAAGAACCACCGCAAGGTCAAGAGCAAGGACAAGGCAAAGGCCTCGGCGAAATGAGCATCCGCCGCCTCTTCTGGTTGGGGGCGGCGGTTCTCTTCTCGGTCGCCGCGCTCGTCGCGATCGCCGCGGTGCTCGGCGGCAGCTTCGGGGATACGCAGGCGCGGATCCTCGCTACGTGCGGCATCGCCTTCGTGTGCGGCGGCGCCGCGCTCGCCGGCCTCGCGTGTATCGATCGCGGCGTCATTCGGCCGGTCGGCTGGATCGCGGTCGGGCTGGGGGGGCCGCGTCTTTCGCGGCCTGGACGGGCGCCGCCTGGAAGGAGGACCCCAGCGACGGGTACTGGAAGTTCGCAGGCCTCCTCGGCGTCTGGACGCTCGCCGCGCTGATCGTCACGACCCTCCGTCTGCTCGCATCGTCGCCGCGGCTGCTCGGCACCCTCGTGCCTGCGACCTGGTCGACGACGGGCCTCGCCGCAGCGGTCGGGAGCGAGATGATCCTGGGCGACGACGACGGACCCTGGAAGCTCGTCGTGGTGCTCGTGATCCTGACGGCGCTCGGCTACGCACTTACGCCAGTGGTGCAGCGCTACTGGACCGGTGCAGAGACGCCGCCCGCCGCGGAGCGGCTGCTCGGCACGCTCGGCGACGTCGAGGTCTTCGCCGTCCCCGGGGAGGGGCGGTCGGTGACCATCGGCGCGAGCCGCACGCGGCTCGCAGCGAGCGAAGGAATCGTCCTCCGCGAACGCGCTTGACGGTCGAGCTGCGGCCGTCGAGCTCGCTCTCGCTCGGCGAGCGCTCGGAGCTGTTCAACGCGGCCTACGAGGGCTACCTCCTGCCGTTCCACATCGACGAGCAGCAGCTCGCGTTCATGGCCAACGCGTTCGATTTCGATCTGGACGCGTCGCGGATCGCGTACCGCGACGGCGAACCGGTCGGGCTCGGGAATCTCGGCGTGCGGGGCGAGGACGCCTGGATCGGCGGCGTCGGCGTCGCGCCCGGCGCGCGCCGCTCGGGCATCGGTGAGGCGCTCATGCGCGCCCTGCACGAGCAGGCGCGGGAGCTCGGCGTACGCCGCGTCTGGCTCGAGGTGATCGTCGAGAATACGGCCGCCTTCACGCTCTACGAGAAGCTCGGCTACCAGCTGGTTCAGGACGTCGAGGTCTGGACGCTCCCGGGCGCGGACGGCGATCACGCGGGACGGGAGGTTTCCCGCGCCGAGGCGGAGTCGCGGCTGCCCGAGCGGCACGAGCCGTGGCAGCGCGCCGACGGCACCCTCTCCAACTACGACGACGTGCGCGGCCTCGTCACGGACAACGGCGCGATGCTCTTCTGCGTCCGCTCGACGGCGCAGCTCCAGCAGTACGCGGGCGACCCCGAGCCGTTGCTCGACGCGCTCCGCAGCTTCGGCGACGTCTATGTGCTGAACCTGCCGGCGGAGGATCCGGCGGCGTCGGTGCTGCGCGAGCACGGCGGATCGGTCGTCGTCCACCAGCACGAGATGCTCCTCGAGCTCTAGGAGAGTTTGGCGGAAGGCCGCTCGTCGTCGGCGGGCGATGGTCGTTCGCTGACAAGGACGCAGGGAGCTCGAATAGGAGCGCTATTCGAGCGACTGAGGACGCCGCTCGGCGGGCGAGCAGCGTGCGCCGGCGGCTCAGCCTGCGTTTCGTCAAACCCTCCCCGGCGGGACTAGACTCGAACGAGTGCGGATCGCGCTAGTCACGCCGTTCGCCTGGTCGCAGCCGCACGACGTGAACGAGCACGTGGACGGGCTCGCGCGCGAACTGCGACGACGCGGCCACGCGGTCACCATCCTGGCTCCCTCGAACCGTGCCAGGGACCTCGCGGCCGGACGCCGCGCGCTCCTCGGCACCTTCGACGACCCGGAGCTGATCGCGATCGGCCCGGCTGTGCGGATCTCCCGGCGCAGCCGGATGGGCGTGCCGGTCGGCGTCCGTGCCAGCCTCTCGCTCGCACTTGCGCGGGGCCGGTTCGACGTCGTGCACGGCTTCGAGCCGGGACTGCCGAGCCTCTCGTATCTCGCGCTCCGCGACTCCGCGGCGTTGACTGCAGCGACGTTCTTCTCGGCGCACCGGCTCGGCTATCCGCCCGCCCGCGCGCAGCGGGAGCGGCTGCTGGCGCGAGTGGACGCGCTCCTGGCGACGAACGAGGAGGTCGCGGAGGCGGCAGCCGTCCGCTTCCCCGGCCGCTACGAGCTCGTGCCGCACGGGATCGACCCCGAGCTGTTCGCGCCGCCGGCCGCCGGAGGCGGGGTCGTCCAGCCGGGCGTCGGCGGCTCGGCCGCCGACTCTTCCAGCCTCCAGAAGCGCAACGTCGTCGTGGTCGAGTGGCGGCAGGCCGAGCGGCCGCTCCTCCGCGCGCTCGTGCGCGAGCTCGCCCAGCAGCCCGACTGGGAGCTCGTCCTCCTCCGCACGCGAATGCCGGCCTCTCGGCCGGCCGTCTCCCGCCGACTGCGAGGGAGGATGCGCGTGCGCACCGCGCGCACCGGCGCCGCCCGGGCGGAGCTGCTCCGTGCCGCATCGATCTTCGTCCCTGCCGCCGAAGGCCTGCCGCGCCTGGTCGCCGAGGCGCAAACCGCGGGAGTCGCGATCGTCGCACCGCCGGGCCGCGCCGAGCAGCCGGAGCTCGCTGCCGCGGAGACCGCGCGGATGATCGAGGACGAAGCCTTCCGCACACGCCGCGCCGCAGAGAGCCTCGCGGCGGCGAAGTCGCAGACGGTCGAGGCGCTCGCCGACCGCGTCGAGGAGGTCTACGACCGGGTCGCCGCGCGCCGGCGCAGCCACGCGTCACGGCCGTCGGTCGAGGAGCGCGACTGGGTCCTGGCGGACCTCCACCTGCACACGAGCTGGTCGCACGACTGCTCGATCGAGGTCGACGAGCTGCTCGACCATGCCGAGGCTCAGGGGCTCGGCGCGATCGCGGTCACCGACCACAACGTCTTCGGCGGCGCGCAAGAGGCTGTCGAGAAAGCGCGTGGCCGCCGCCTCGTCGTGATCCCCGGCGAAGAGGTCAAGACGGCCGACCAGGGCGAGGTGATCGGGCTCTTCCTCCGCGAGGAGATCCCGCGGGGCATGTCCTTCGGCGACACTATCGCCGCGATCCGCGCGCAGGGCGGCCTCGTCTACCTGCCGCACCCGTTCGACCGGATGCATGCGATCCCGGAACCGGCGACTCTCCACCGCCACCTCGCCGAGATCGACGTGCTCGAGGTCTACAACGCACGGCTGCTGTTCGAGGCGTACAACGACGAGGCGCTCCGCTTCGCGCGCAAGTACAACCTCACGCCGGGAGCCGGATCCGACGCGCACGTCCTCGCCGGTGTCGGCACGGGAGCGGTCCGGATGCGCCGCTTCAGCGGCCCCGAGGAGTTCCTCGTCTCGCTCCACGACGCGGAAGTCCTGCGGCGCCCCAAGTCGCTCGTCTACCTCCAGGGCCTGAAGTGGGTGGCCCAGGCCAAGGAGCGGGTGCGCTAAGAGCTTCTAACGGAATGACCACGCGCCGACTGGGCGTGATGGGCGAGTGCGATGCAAGGACGCAGGGAGCGTGAATAGCAGCGCTATTCGCGCGACCGAGGACGCCCG
>DATBAH010000051.1:0-3015 GCA_036271615.1 Gaiellaceae bacterium | reverse complement strand
ACCGAGTGGCCGGCGCCTGGGAGGACGGCCCGCTCCGCGCCTAATCGCTCCTCGAGCGGAATCACCGCCTCCGCCGGTGAGCGCTCGACCATCAGCGTGCGCGCCCCCTGTACGAGCTCCGGCGTGAAGTCCCCGAGTGGGGCGGACGAGCCGACGATCGAGAGGAAGACGCGCAGGAACTCGCCCGGGTCGCGCGGGCCGTTCGTCCAGAGCTCCTCGATCCGCGCCATGAACTCGTCGGCGGCCGGAATCCCGCGCGCGACGCCGAACGCCGGCGGCTCGATGACCGTCAGCGAGCGCAGGAGCAGCGGCCGCCGGGCCGCGGCGAGCAGCGCGATCACGCCGCCGTACGAGTGGCCGACGAGGTGCGTCCCGGGCGCCACGAACTGCTGCAGCCAGACGGCCTCGTCCTCGAAATCGACGCGCTCGACCTCCGGTCCGGGTGGGAAGCCGCGCCGGTTGGGCGTCACGATCTCGAATCGGTCGGCGAGCGGTTTCTGGGCGCTCCAGGTCAGGTCCGCGTTGACGACGGAACCGTGAACAAATAGAAGGCGAGGTTGGCTATCCATGCGGGATTCAGGTGTCACAAAGTACCCCCTCGCGGACCCTTCCACGCTGCTATTCTCGCCCCGGATGCAGGGGACGACCTCGACGCAGTTCAGCGCCGCTGGTGCCGGTGGCGTCCTCCTAGCCGTGCTCATGGTCGGTATCGGCATCGGCGCTCTCGTCGGCTGGGCTGCCGGCTCGGGCGCGATCGGGGCGCTGCTCGGGGCGGTATTCGGGATCTTCGGCGGGATCTTCGCCGTCTATCGCCGCTACGGGACGATGGACTGATGCTCGGCGCCCTCTTCTCGACGGCGCGCTCCGAGCCCGATCATCGCCTTCCCGCAGCCGGTGGGACGGTCGTGCTCGCGCTCCTGCTGCCGGTGATAGCGCTCGTCGGCTGGAGCATCGCCGGGTGGGGACTCGCCGCGCTCCTGTGGCTGGGCCTCCACGCGCTCGACCTGCTGGTCGTGCGAGCACGCTCGAAGCCGGGAACCGGCGTCGCAAGCTCCGGCATCCAGGCGTTCGCGCTCTTCTTCAAGCTGATCGCGGTGCTCGTCGTGCTCTTCGCGGCACTCGCGGCCGACCGCGACGTAGCGCTGACCGCGGTGCTGACGTTCGGGCTCGCCTACACGTTCGAGCTCGGCCTCTCGCTCGCCACCTACTTCGGAACGCCGTCGGCTTGACGAGGCTCCGGATCCTGCTCTTCTTCGCCGCGCTCGCGCTGCTAGCGCCGCAGGCGGCGTTCGCGCGCGGGACGTTCGACCCCACCACCGAGTTCGAGCAGCACGAGTGGATCCCGATCCATATCGGCCCACTGAACCTCTCGATCACGAAGGCCGTCGTGTACCTGATGCTCGGGACTCTCTGCACCATCGCGCTCGGGATCTTCACGATGCGGAGCCGGCTCGCGCTGCTGCCCGACCGTAGGCAGACCGTCGGCGAGGCGCTCTACGAGGTCGCTCAGACGCAGGTCGCGCAGCAGGGACTCCCGACCAAGGCGATCGGCCGCTGGTTCCCCTACGTGGCCACGCTGCTGCTCTTCATCTTCGTCGTCAACCTGCTGGGCTTCATCCCGCTGCCGCTGACCGGCGAGACCTACCACGGGGTCCCGACGTGGGGGATCTACGCGGCCACCAGTTCTCTCTCCGTGACGCTCGCGCTCGCGCTGCTCACGTTCCTGTTCACGCACTACGAGGGGATCAGGTGGAACGGGCCCAAGCGGTACTTCAAGAGCTGGATCCCGGAGGCGCCGAAGGGGCTCTTGATCCTGATCGTGCCGCTCGAGGTGCTGGGTCAGTTCATGCGGCTCATCTCGCTGAGCGTCCGGCTCTTCGCGAACATGCTCGCGGGCCACATCCTGATCCTCACGTTCCTGGGCCTGATCTTCATCTTCGAATCTCTGGCCCTCGTGTTCGTGATCATCCCGGCGACCGTCTTCTACATCTTCGAGGTGGTCATCGTCGTCGGGATCCAGGCGTTCATCTTCGCCGCTCTGTCCGCCATCTACATCGGCTCGGCGATCGAGCCGGAGCACTAAGGAGGAAACGAAATGATGGGCTACATCCTCGCTGCCACGACCGGCGACGTAACGAAGGCGGGCAAGGCGATCGGCCTGGCCCTCGGCGTCGGGCTCGGCGCAGCCGGCGCCGGCGTCGGCATCGGGATCATCTTCGGCTCGATGATCCAGTCTGTCGCCCGCCAGCCGGAGCTCCGCAACGAGCTGCAGGGCATCCAGTGGCTCGGCTTCGCACTGACCGAGGCCGTCGTCTTCTACGGCCTGCTCGGATCGATCCTGGCGTACGTGCTCGTCAAGTGATCCTCGCCTCGAACCCACTCATCTCGGTCACACCCGGGCTGATGATCTGGACGATCGTCTGCTTCCTGATCGCGCTCTACGTGCTGAAGCGCTACGCGTTCGGGCCGATCCAGCGGATCATCGACCAGCGCCGCGAGGCGATCCAGCAGTCGGTCGAGGCGGCCGACGAGGCACGCGCCGAGGCGCAGCGGCTGCTCGAGGAGCACCGCAAGCTGATCGCGGAGGCGCGCAGCCAGGGCGAGTCGATCCTCGCCGAGGCGCGCAAGACGCGGGAGTCGATGGAGCAGCGGATGCGCGAGGAGACAGAGGCTGAGCGGCAGCGCCGGCTCGACGAGACGCGGAAGGAGATCGCGGCCGAAACCGCACGCGCGCTCCAGCAGATCCGCGCCGAGGTCGGCGAGCTCACGCTCGAAGCGGCCTCGCGGGTCGTCGGGCGGACGCTCGACTCCGAGCGCGATCAGCAGCTCATCGAGGAGGCCATCGCGGGCCTCGACTTCTCGCGCCTGGAGGATTCCGCCTAGTGGCGGTCGCGCAGCGCATCTACGCCGAGGCGCTCTTCGAGGCCGCGAAGGACGCGGGCAAGCTCTCGGAGGTCCACGAGGCGCTGGCCGACTTCGCCGCCGCGGCAGCAGAGTCGCCGGAGCTGCGCGCCG
>DATBAH010000050.1:0-4825 GCA_036271615.1 Gaiellaceae bacterium | reverse complement strand
AAAGCTCTCCGGGTACGGGAAACGCTAGCAGCCACGCCGCGCCGAACCCTCTCGCGAGAGCCGAGGCGAACGTTAGGGTGCCGCCTCGTGACGGAGGTGGAGGTACACGACGCCGCGACGCTGCGTGCGGCGCTCCTCGAGATCGCCGGCGACTTCTCGTTCTCGTGGATCGCGGAGGCGCGCCGGCTCTTCACCGATCTCGACCCGCGGCGCTTCGCCGAGCTGCACCACAACCCGACGGCGCTTCTCTCCGAACTGACGGACGAGGACCTGTCCCGTTTCCTCACGCCCGCCTACCTCGCCCAGCTCGCGCGAGTCGACGGACGGCGCGTCCGCGACCGCGGCGGCGAGACCTGGTGGCGGAGCAGGCGCGGGCCTGCCGATCTTCTCGTCGCGTACTTCTCCGCGGAGTTCGGCCTCGACGAGAGCCTCCCCGTGTACTCGGGCGGACTCGGCGTGCTCGCGGGCGACAACCTCAAGGCTGCGTCAGAGCTCGGTGTGCCCCTCGTCGGGATCGGCCTCTTCTATCGCCGCGGCTATTTCCGCCAGCGGCTCGACGAGGGGGACAGACAGGTCGAGCGATACCCGCGTAACGACACGAGCCGGCTGCCGCTCGAGCTCGTGCCGATGGCGCCGGTCGTGGAGCTCGCCGACGACAGCGGCGATCTCGCGCCGGTGCGGTTGGGCGTGTGGCGCGCGCGAATCGGACGCATCTCCCTCTACCTGATCGACACCAAGATCGAGGGGAACCCGACGTGGGCGCGCAACGTCACCGACATCCTCTACGGCGGCGACCGCGAGAACCGGCTGCGGCAGGAGCTCGTGCTCGGCGTCGGCGGCGTCCGCGTGCTGCGCCGGCTCGGCCTCGAGCCGACCGTGTTCCACATGAACGAGGGCCATTCCGCCTTCCTCCAGCTCGAGCGCCTGCGCGAGCTCGTCGAGGAGCAGGGGCTCTCGGCGGACGAGGCGCTCGAGCGGATCCGCGCCTCGACCGTCTTCACCACGCACACGCCGGTGCCGGCGGGAAACGAGGTGTTCGATCCGGAGCTCGTGCGGCGGAATCTCGAAGGCCTCGTCGAGCGCTGCGGCCTCGCATGGGACGAGTTCGCCGCGCTCGGCAAGGTGGAGCCGAGCGAGACCGGCTTCGGGCTGACGCCGTTCGCGCTGCGCACTTCGCGTCATGCGAACGCCGTCTCCGAGGTCCACGGCGCCGTCTCGCGCGAGATGTGGCACGGACTGTGGCCCGACCGGCGCGTCGACGAGGTGCCGATCACGTCGATCACGAACGGCGTCCACCAGCGGACGTGGATCTCCCCCGAGCTCGAGGTGCTGCTCGGCGACACGGACCCGCAGTTCGAGTTGGCGCGGGTGCTGCCGCCGGAAGACCTGTGGGTCGCGCACCGCCGCTCGAAGAAGCGGCTGCTCGAGTTCGTCGCGGCGACACGCGGCGCGCCCGAGCTCGACCCGGACGTCCTCACGATCGGCTTCGCCCGCCGGTTCGCGACGTACAAGCGCGCGAGCCTCCTCTTCAGCGACCCGGAACGTCTCGCGGGCCTCCTCGCCGACACCGACCGGCCGATCCAGGTGCTCGTGGCCGGGAAGGCGCATCCGGCGGACGAGGGCGGAAAGGACGTGATTCAGCTGGTCGTCGACTTCGCGCGCGAGCCCGCGGCGGCCGGACGCGTCGTCTTCCTCGAGGACTACGAGATGACGCTCGCCCGCAGGCTCGTCCAGGGCGTCGACGTCTGGCTCAACACGCCGCGACGGCCGCTCGAGGCTTCGGGCACGTCCGGCATGAAGGCCGCCTTGAACGGCGTCCTCAACTGCTCGATCCTGGACGGCTGGTGGGCCGAGGCCTATTCGCCTGCGTGCGGGTTTGCGATTGGTGGTCTCGACCGCGAGGCAAGCGACGCGGAGCAGGACGGGGCCGACGCCGACGCGTTGTACGCGGTGCTCGAGGAGCAGGTGCTCCCCGCCTACTACGAGCGCGACGAGGCCGACCTGCCGGAGCGCTGGATCGCGCTGATGCGCGAGTCGATCGCCGAGCTCGGGCCGCGCTACGGCACCGCGCGGATGGTGGCCGAGTACGTCGAGCGGCTGTACCTCCCGGCGCACGAAGGCGCATCTCGGGTGGCCAGCCGCGTCGCGTAGCGGAGGCGGGAGGCGCGCCGACCCCAGGGCGCGCCTCCTTCTCCCCCTCCCCGGCTCAGGCGGTGGCCGCTTCCGTTCGGCGCACCCGCTCCGGCGAGCTCAGCAGGACGAAGAGGCTCGTCCCGAGCGTCCAGATCGGCAGGCCGAAGATGAGGGCAGCCCAGCCGATCGGGCCGATGACGAGCACGATCGCGGCGAAGCCGCTGAATCCGGCCCACCAGCGCGGCAGGACCCGCGTCCGCCACGCGACCACCGCAACTGCAGCGAGCGGGAGGATCGCGGCGAGCTCGGCGGAGACGAAGAAGATGTCCACGGCATGGTGGAACGCCGAGGCCGTCGTCGGGCCGATGTCGCTCTTGTCGATCGCTCCGGTGACGTCGACCGCTGCGGTGAGCATCCCGAAGACACCCGCCATCGCGGCGCCGACGAGGGCGAGTCCCGGCAGCATCGACGCAGGTCCCGCGGCTTCGGCGAGCCGAACGCGAAGACCGGCGACGAAGGTCACGAAGCCGAGGCAGCCGAGCATGAAGATCCAGCCTCCGAAGAGGATCGTGTTCGTGTTCGACTTGTAGAAGGTGAGAATGTCGCTTCCCGTTGCGTGGTCGCCGGGCTGGTGGACGGAGAGAAGGAAGATGCCGGCGATCCAGAGGGCGACGGTCAGCGGGCCGACGAGGGCCCAGCGGCGGTTCTCGGAGGTGTTCACAGTGCAATTCTCCTTTCGAAGGCGAGCGAGGATGTCGGAGCGGTGCGTGAGCGCAGTCGACGCGCACGCACCTTCGAGCGGGCGCAACGGGCCAGCGAGATCGACGCCCCGAGGCCTGCAAGCAGCAGGAGGGCGATTGCGAGCCCGGCGATGAGTACGAGACGCCGCATCAGGCTGTTGCCGTCGCGGCGGGCGAGCCGGCCGGGGCCGGCGAAGGGACGTAGACGGGCTCGTAGCCGAGCACGCGGCCGAGCGGGCTGCCGAGCGCGAGCCCGATCCGCTGGACGATCGCGGGCGGGAACGGCAGCTGCACGGTGTCGAAGTGGGCCTGCGCGATCACCGCGAGGTGCAGCGGGTTCGGCATGCCCTTGCGGTTCGTCCTGCCGTCGGCGGCGAGCGCGAACATCGTCTCGATCAGCGACTCGAACTGCAGCGCGGGCCGGATCTCGCAGACGAAATGCGCGACGTCGTCTCCGGCGTTCCAGAACTTGTGCGACGTGCCCGCAGGCACCGTGAGGCGCTTGCCGGGCCCGGCGACGAGCTTCTCGCGGCCGACCTTGAAGCCGACCGTGCCGCGGAGAACCTCGAAACGCTCTTCCTGGCTGGGATGGACGTGCGCCGCGGCGACGAAGCCGTTCGGCTGGACGTAGGTCTCGATCACGACGGCCGCGCCGTTCGTCTCGCGACTCGTCTGCCGGAAGACGAGGCGCTCGCCGGTGACCGGGTTCTCTATGGAGTCTCCTGCGCGGATCATGCTTGCCTCCTGCTCGGTGGGCCGCAGGCGCGGCTGTCGAGAGGAAGCGTCGGAGGTGCCGCTTAAGATCCGCTTGGGCAGGAGTTAAGGGGCAGGGGAAATGACTGTGCAATTCCGCATCCTGGGGCCGATCGAGGCCCTCGTGGACGGCCGTTCGGCAGCACTCGGGGCGCCGAAGCAGCGGGCGCTGCTCGCGTTGCTGCTCATCAACCGGCGACGCGTGGTGACGGCCGAGCAGCTGATCGACGGGCTCTGGGGGGAGGCGCCGCCCGCGTCGGCCCTCCAGTCGCTGCAGGTCTACGTCCACGGGCTGCGCCGCGCGCTCGGCGGGGAGCGGATCGAGACCGCCGGCCGCGGCTACCGCGTGGTCGCCGACGAGGAGGAGCTCGACCTCGACCGCTTCGAGCGGGCGCTGGAACGCGGCCGAGCGGCGCTCGAGGCCGGTCGCGCGGACGACGCGGCCGACGACCTGCGGGAGGCGCTCGCGGTCTGGCGGGGTCCGGCGCTCGCCGACCTCCCCGAGGAGACGCGGCGCGCAGCCGAGGCCGAGCACCTCGACGAGCTGCGGCTGACCGCGCTCGAGCTTCGCTGCGAGGCAGAGCTCGCCTGCGGGCGGCACGACGCCATCGTCGCCGAGCTCGAGAAGCTTACCGCCGAGGATCCGTACCGCGAGAAGTTCCTCCAGCAGAGGCTGCTCGCCCTGTATCGCTGCGGCCGGCAGGCGGAGGCGCTCGAGGTCTACCGGAACGCCCGCGAGCTCCTGGCGGAGGATCTCGGCCTCGACCCGAGCCCCGCCCTGCAGGAGCTCGAGCGCGCGATCCTCCGGCAGGAGCCGAGCCTCGCGGCTCCGGAGCCGCCCACGCGCTCGACGCGTCCACTCCCGGTGCCCCCCACCCCGCTCGTCGGCCGGCGGCTCGAGCTCGCAGCGGTCGGCGCCCTCTACCGCGACGAGGGCGCGCGGCTCGTCACGCTGACCGGCCCGGGCGGGACAGGGAAAACACGCCTCGCGCTGGCGACGGCCCACGCGCTCGAGCCCGAGCTCCGCGACGGCGCCGTGTTCGTCAGCCTCGCGCCCGTCTCGGACCCGGAGCTCCTCGTGCCCACGATCGCGGAGGCCCTCGACGTGCGCGAGGGCGGGCGCGCGCTCGCCGACGGCGTGACCGAGCATCTACGCGAGCGGCGGCTTCTGCTCGTCCTGGACAACTTCGAGCAGCTCG
>DATBAH010000049.1:0-16320 GCA_036271615.1 Gaiellaceae bacterium | reverse complement strand
ACCCGGCCAAGAACCCTGCGGCCGAGCAGAAGGGCTACGTGACGGAGGCCACCCTGTGGTTCGCCCACTACCTCGCCGGCGGCCCGTCGCTCGGCGCCGGTGTCGAGCTCGCCCACGACCCGTGGGACGGTACGACGACCCTGTTCAAGGGACTGCCGCCGACCCGCAGGGCGAGCGTCAACCTCCCGGGGACGACGAAGCTCTCCGGCGGCGGCGCCTTCGCGACACGCTCGGCACGCCTGACCGGAGGGCCGCACGAGACGTTCGGCGCCGGCTTCGTCAGGGTGCGCTACTCGGGCGCCTCGAACTGGTCGCAGCTCGTGGCGACTGTCTCGGTGAAGGGGAGCAAGACGCCCGTCACCGAGGGAGCTGCGCCGATCAAGTCCTCCTCCGGAGTCGTGAAGATCCCGCTGCTGGACGAGGCCGTGCTCCTGCCGCGCGGCAAGAGGCTCGTCGTCGAGCTCGGCGCATCGTCCGCGGACAACGTGAACCACGCGGGCATCCCGGTCTACGCGAGCGCAGCGCCGCAGGGAGCCTCGATCACGTTGGGGAGCGCGACGATGAAGCTCTCCTTCCTCAAGCACACGATCTCCCGGAGGTAGCGTCCGCGGCATGGCCGCGACGATCCGGATCGGGACGTGCTCGTGGGCCGACGAGGCGCTCTCGAAGTGGTTCTATCCGCCCAAGCTGCCGGCGAAGGAACGCCTCGCCTGGTACGCCGAGCACTTCGACACGGTGGAGGTCGACTCGACCTTCTACCGGCTGCCGGGCGAGTCGATGGTGCAGGGCTGGGCCGAGCGGACGCCCGCCGGCTTCACGATGCACGTGAAGGCGTTCGGCCTGATGACGCGGCATCCGGTCAAGGCGGAGACGATCCCGGAAGACCTCCGCGCCGAGATGCCCGTCGACGAGCGCGGGCGCGTCGACCGCCCGCCGCGCGAGCTCCGTGGCGAGATCTTCCGGCGCTTCCTCGAGGCGCTCGAGCCGCTTCGCGCGGCCGGCAAGCTCGGAGGAATCCTCTTCCAGATGCCGCCCTACGTCGTGTACAAGGACTCGTCGCTCGATTACCTCGAGTGGGCCCGCGAGCAGCTCGGCGGGAACGAGATGCTCGTCGAGTTCCGGCACCGCTCGTGGCTCGACGACGAGCACCGCGCGGAGAGCCTCGCCTTCCTCGAGCGGATCGGCGCGGGCTACGTCGTCGTCGACGCGCCGCGCTCGGAGACGGCCAAGAACCTCGTCCCCACCGTCGTCGCGACGACCTCCCCCATCGCCTACGTCCGCTTCCACGGCCGCAACCTCGCGACGTGGAACAAGCGCGGTGGCTCGGCGGCCGAGCGGTTCGACTACCTCTACTCCGAAGAGGAGCTCGGCGAGTGGGTCGAGCCGCTGCAGGAGCTCGCGGGCCAGTCGGAGCAGGCCTACGCGTTCTTCAACAACAACGCCTCGTCGGAGGATCCGGACAACCCGCTCGGGGCGCGCGTGGCGCAGGCAGCGACGAACGCGTTCCAGCTGCGCCGGCTCCTCGACGTGAACCGCATCGCGGCCGGCGGCCGTCCGTAGGCTGGCGCAGTGAACGTCCTCTCGATCGTCCATCCCGGGGACGCGGGAAGCGAGCTCTTCGGTCCGCTCGTCCGCGAGCTCGGACACAGCTTCGACGAGCTGAGCTTCGCGAACGGATCACCGCCGCCGATCGACGGCTACGACGCCGTGCTCGTCTTCGGCGGCTCGATGCACGTCGACCAGGAAGGCCAGCATCCGTGGCTCCGCGACGAGGCGACCTGGCTGCGCACGCTGATCGAAGGGCCGCGGCCGACACTCGGCATCTGTCTGGGGTCGCAGCTGCTCGCCCGGGCGGCAGGTGCCTGGGTCGGCCCGCTTCCGGTCCCGGAGATCGGCTGGAGCGAGGTCGAGCTCACCGACGCAGGTGCGGCGGATCCCGTTCTCTCGGCACTGCCGCACCGGTTCGAGGCGCTCCAGTGGCACCACTACGCGCACGAGCTCCCGGACGGCGGCGTCGCGCTCGCGCACAGCGACGCTTCGCTCCAGGGGTTCCGCCTCGGCGAGAGCTGCTGGGGCGTCCAGTTCCACCCCGAGGTGACGGAACCGCAGCTCGACCGCTGGCTCGCGGCCAAGACCGACCTGCCGCCCGACCCCGAGCGGCTGCGGGCCGAGACGCGCGAGCAGATCGGTGGCTGGAACGAGCTCGGCCGCCGGCTCTGCCGCTCGTTCCTCGCCGCGGCCGAGCGGCTTGCCGACTAGAGGGCGCCATCAGGCGGTGACCTCCGCCTAATGGCACCCTCCGCACTCGCACTCGCCCTCGCGGCCGCCGTCCTCCATGCAGGCTGGAACGTCTTTCTGCGGGGATCCGAGGACGTCGAGGCCCGCACGGCCGTTGTGCTCGGGCTCTCCGTGCTCCTCTTCGCTCCGGTTGCAGCGGCGACGTGGTCGGTCTCCTGGTCGGTCGCTCCGTACGTCGCCGTCTCGGCTGCGCTCGAGGGCGTGTACTTCGCGCTGCTCGTCGCCGCGTACCGGAGGCGCGAGCTGTCGGTCGTCTACCCGGTCGCGCGCGGCTCGGCTCCGCTGCTCGTGCTGCTCGGGACGGCCGTCGTGCTGGGCCGCCACGTGTCGGCGGGCGCCGCGGTCGGCGTCTGCCTCGTCGCCGTGGGCGTCGTGCTCGTACGTGGGATCCAGCGCCGGGCCGAGGGTGTGCTCGTCGCGCTCGCGATCGGCTGCGCCATTGCCGGCTACACGCTCGTCGACAAGGACGGGCTGCAGCATGCCGCCACACTCCCGTACCTCGAGCTCGTCCTCGCGCCGGTCGTCCTCGTCGCCGTGCCGCTCGTCGCCCTGCGCCGAGGAACGGAGGCGCTCCGCGCGCAGTTGACGGTCTCGACGTTCGTCGCCGCGGTGGCTTCCTTCGGCGCCTATGCGCTCGTGCTGGCGGCGCTGAGGCTCGCTCCGGCTCCCGAGGTCGCCGCTGTACGCGAGACGAGCGTCGTGATCGCGGCCCTGCTCGCCGGCAGCTTCCTCCGCGAGCGCGTGGGAATCGAGCGCCTCACCGGAGCCGCCTCCGTCGCGGTCGGCGTCGCCCTGATCGCGCTGTCCTGAGAGCTAGGCCTCGGGCGCGGCAGCGGGCGCAGCGGACGTCTCGGCCACCGGCTCGCGCAGGTGGAAGTACATGAGTGTGAGGGCCACCGCGAGGAACGGGTCGACGATCGCGTTCGCGATCGTGCCGCCGATCCAGTAGCGGAGGAACGGCCCGAGGAACGAGAAGATCGACTGGATCAGGCCGGACGCGATCGCGCTCACCAGGAACGTGACGATCACGACGCCGAACACCGTCCAGCCGTGGCCGCGGACGAGCTCGCGCGAGCGACCGAACGACTCGCCCACCTGCTTGCCCTCGAGCACGATCACGGGAACGATCAAGCACCACCAGGTCAGGAGGATCAGGCCCGGCACGATGAGAAGCACGAGACCGACGGCGATCCCGAGACCGGCCAGGAGGCCCGCACCGATCAGCGTCCAGAGGTAGGGCTGCACGCGCTCGAACAACTCACCGACCGACGAGTCGATCCGCCCGTCGCGGACGTCGTCGACCGCGTACACGAGCGCGCCCTGCAGCCAGAAGGTGCCGACGAGCGAGACGACCGTCGCGATCAGCGCAACGAGGAGCGCCACGCCCGAGCTGTCGCCGGCGACCGCCCCGAGCACTGCGCCGATGAGGTTGACGATCAGGAAGACGATCGCCGCAACGACGAAGAAACGCGTGAAGAACTTCGTGTAGAGGCCCCAGGCCTCACCGAGAATGCCGCCGAACGTCACAGGACGACCTTACGGCCTGGCCCGGCGGTTGCCTAGTGCTCGAGCGGCAACTCGTCGTGGCGGCTCCACTCGTGCCAGGAGCCCGCGTAGTTGCGCGCGGCGTAGCCGGCGGCCCGCAGCGCGAGCGTCGCCAGTGCCGAGCGCGAGCCGGAGTGGCAGTACGCGACGATCTCCGTCCCCGCGGGGAGGCCGACGAGCTCGCGGACGCGCTCCGCCGAAGACGGACGTCCCGGCCCCTCGAAGAGCTCGCCGACATCGAGATTCCGCGCGCCCGGGATGTGGCCCTGCCGCGGATCGCACTGGTTGCCGCGCCTCCCGGAGAACTCGTCCGGCGTCCGCACGTCGAGGAGCGTCAACGTCGGATCGCCGAGCCGGCCGGCGAGCTCCTGCCGCGTAGGCAGTGCTCGAGGATTCGGCTCGAGGTCGGCCTCCGCCTCCCGCACCGGCTCGAGCTCGACCGCTCCTTCCTCGAGCTCGCCTTCCCAGCCGGCGACGCCGCCGAGCAGGATCGCGACGCTCGGATGTCCCGCGAGCTCGGCCATCTGCGCCGCCGGCATCGCGCCGACGCCGTCGCCGCGGTCGACGAGCACGAGCCGCTCGCGGCCCGTGATCCCGTGCCGGCGCAGCCGTAGCGCGATCTCTCGCGCGAGCTCGCGCGCCGACTCCTCGTCTGCCGCCGGCGGGGGCGAGCCGAGCACGAGCGGCCGCGAGCCCGAGATGTGGCCGCGCATGTGCGCGTTCGGCCCACGGACGTCGCCGACGACGAGATCGTCCTCGCCGAGATGCTCCGCGAGCCAGACAGCGTCGACGACCGCCTTCACAGTGTGGCGACGACCCCGACTTCGGCTGCTATCGCGGGCCGTTGCTCGAGGCGGGCGAGCCAATCCGCCAAAGCGGGAAAGCCGTCGAGCTCCACCCCGAGCATCTCTCGCGCGCGCAGGAACCACGGGACGAGCGCGATGTCCGCGAGCCCGTACTCCGCACCGCTCAGGTATGGCCGCTCTGCGAGCAGAGCGTCAAATCGCCCGAGCGCCTCGTCGAACTGCTCGTGCGCCCCTTCCTGTTCACGGCGCAGTGCGTAGTACGGAGACGTGAGCTCGTGGTCGCGGAAGATCAAGAGCCTGACCGCAGCACGGTCGGCGGGATCGGCCGGCAGCAGCGCCGGTTCCGGGTAGCGCTCCTCGAGGAACTCCATGATCACGGCCGACTCCGGCAACACCCAGCCGTTCTCCTCGATCACAGGGACCCGCCCGGTGGGATTCTTCTCGTAGAACCAATCCGGCCGGTCCGAGAGGTCGATCTCCACGGCCTCGAACTCGATCCCCTTCTCGGCGAGGACGATTCGGACTCTGGCGACATAGGGACAACGTGCGGCGTTGTAGAGCGTGATCATGGTTGCACCCCCATCACGGTTGCGATCTGTTCGTACAGCTCCTGGGCAGGCGGCAACTCGCCCGGCGAGGCGGCCGTTCGCGCCACCTCGCGGACGCGCCTCGGGTCGGCGCCGGTCAGCCGCCCGACGACCGTCGCGTTCGCACCGAGCGCGTAGGTGTCGCCCGGCGGCAGCTCCCCGTAGTACTCCGGAACGGACAGGTACTCGTCGATGTCGGCGCCGCGGTCGAAGAGGTCGTAGCGAACGACCGCACCGCGCTGCACGCCGAGCGACAGGACGACACCGCCCGACGTGTACGAGAGCTCCTTCGCGAGCGCTTTCAACCTGTCCGGGTCGGAGTCGGTCGGGTCGGAGCGCACGCGAATCCAGTTGCCCTCCACCTCGACATGCGGCTCGAGGCGGAGAAACTTCGTCGCGTCCCGCTTGACCTTCTCGACGTCGTCGGTCTGGACATGGACGAAGCCGAACGTCGGCCCGTCCGCGGGCGCGAGCCGCGGCCCGAGCTGAGCGACCGGCGCACCGAGCTTGAGCTCGATCGGCTTGAAGCCCCAGCGCTCGTACACCGTTCTCGCCTCGGCGTTCGACGCGAGCACGTCGAGCTCGATCATCTCGGCTCCGCCCGCAGCCGCCTGGGCGACGAACTCGCGCATGAGCTCTGCGGCCACGCCCGACCGGCGGGCAGACGCCTGGACGAAGAGCTCCCGCAGCTCGGTCACCTTCGTCCCAGTGCGCCGGCCGAGGACGAGACCCACTGCCTTCCCGTCTTCCTCGGCCACGAGCACGATCCCGTCGCCTGCGACGAGGTCGGCGATCTCCTGCAGCTCCTCGTCCTGGTCGTCGTCCCGGTACGGCAGATCGGGGATCTCGGCGCCGAACTCGCGCCAGAGATCCTGCAGGGCGGGGACGTCGTCGGAAGTCGCGGCTCGGATCAAGGCTTCAGGAACTGGGCGAGCAGGTAGTGGGCAGTCAGGTTCTGGAAGGGCTCGAACCGCGCGCCCGTGGCGCGGACGTCGACGTCACCATAGAGCGCGCGCACCGCCTTGCGCAGGGCGAGGTCGCCGGCCGGCCACGCGCGCGGACGGCCGAGGTGGCGCGCGAGGAACCAGTCCGCCGTCCACTCGCCGAGCCCCCGCAGCGCCGTCAGCTTGGCCTTCACCTCCTCGTCCGGCAGGCGAGCGAGACCGGCGAGGTCGAGATCCGAGCGCGCGAGTCCGATCACGTACTCGGCCTTGCGCCGCGAGAAGCCGAGCGAGAAGAGCTCGTCCTCCGCGGACGCCGCCAGCCGCTCACGCGTCGGGAACGCCCAGACCCGGCCGACGCGCTCGCCGAATCGCTCCACGAGCCGGTTCCGGATCGCCACGGCCGAGAAGAGCGAGACCTGCTGCGCCGTGATCGCGCCGACGAGCATCTCGAACGGATCCGGCGCGAGCGTCGGCCGAAAACCCTCGAAGCGGACGGGGAGCGGGGCCAGCAGCTCCTCTTCGGCGGCCCACGCGGAGAAGGCGACGAGGTCGAAGTCGAAGCCGAGGAGCTTGCTGACGACCGGCTTGGTCTCGGCGCCGAGCGGCTCGACCTCGACGCCGCCGTCCGCGGGTGCGATGCGCAGCTCTCTCCCGTCGACGACGCGGTACAGAGCGCCGTCCTCCCACACCGTCGCGCGATCCAGCCCGAACGCGCGGAAGCGCGCCGTCGTCAGCTCGAGGGAGAACGGCTGCGGAACCGGCAGCAGCGCCAAGCGCTACAGGTGCGAGGTCAAGCCGGCGCCGGAGGCGTCGGCGTCCTCGGCGGCGTCGCCGTCCTGCGCATTCGCGTACCAGGAGCGCCAGTAGGTGCCGTCGTCGAGGCCGCGCGCGAACGCCGACAGCTTGAGCGGATGGAACGTGTCGCACATGACCGCCAGCTCGTGCGTCTCGTGCATCCCGATCGCCTTCTCGGCCAGCCCCGGCTGCGGCCCGTGCGGCAGGCCCGACGGATGGAGCGTGATCGAGCCGACCTCGACGCCCTTCCGCGAGCCGAAGTTGCCGGAGACGTAATAGATCATCTCCTCGGACTGCAGGTTCGAGTGGTGGTACGGGATCGGCACCGCCAGCGGGTCGAAGTCGAGCTTGCGCGGACAGAACGAGCAGATCACGAAGTTCTGGCCCGCGAAGGTCTGGTGCGACGGCGGCGGCTGGTGGATGCGGCCGGTGATCGGCTCGAAGTCGTGGACCGAGAACGTCCACGGATAGAGGTAGCCGTCCCAGCCGACGACGTCGAACGGGTGGTAGTCGACGACGTACGTCTGGTAGCCGCCGCGGACGCGCACCTTGACCGGGTACTCGCCCCGCTCACGCACCGTGTGCAGCTCGGTCGGCGGATGGATGTCGCGGTTGTAGTACGGCGCGCCCTCGAGCAGCTGGCCGTACTGGTTCCGGTAGCGGCGCGGGATCTCGATCAGCCCCGGCGTCTCGAAGACGAGATAGCGCTGCGGCCCCTCGGGCTTGAAGCGATATGTCGTGCCGCGCGGGACGACGACGTAGTCGCCGTCTTTGTACGGGAGGTCGCCGAAGATCGTCTCGAGTGTGCCCGACCCTTCGTGGACGAAGATCACCTCGTCGCCCTCGCCGTTGCGGAAGAAGTAGTCCATCGAGCCCGACGGGCGGCAGAGCGAGATCTCGACGTCGGCGTTCCACATGAGCAGGCGGCGACCGGTGATCTCGTCGCCGGCGGGCTCGGTGCCGAACGTCTTGAAGTGCCGATGCGCGTGCTGGTCGGGCAGCCACTCCTCCCGTTCGATCGGCTCGAAGCCGCCGAGCTCCATCACGCGGCAGGGCGACTGGAGGTGGTAGAGGATCGACTCGTTGCCGGTGAAGCCCTCGAGCCCCATCACCTCCTCGGTGAGGAGCGTTCCGTTCTCCCGGAACTGGACGTGGCGCTTGCGCGGAACGTCGCCGAGACGCTGGTAGAAGGGCATCGGCCGTAGCTTAGTCCGGGCGGAGTCCGAGGCCCTCCCTATCCGCTCGTCGCGGAGGCGTCCATCCACCTCGGCGAATTGTCGATCACAAAGGTCGCCTCCGCTATCTCCCGCGATTTGACTGACGGTTCAATCGAATTCGGGATGTTTGGGATCTGTAATTGCTTGGGTAAGAAACGGCAGTTTCCGCCGAAATCGCATCAAGCGTGAGGCTTCCAGCTTTCGTCCCTTGGGGGGAAAATGCATGTAGCGGGTGGTAAGGCATGGGCAAGGCTCGCCCTTGCACTTGCGTTCGCGGCACTGGCCGCGGTCTTCACAATCTCGCCGGCCGCCCACGGGGCCACGCCGGCCAGCGGGACGCTGACTGACACGTCAGGTCCGATCACGTACACCGCAGGACCGTTCGCCGTTGCCAATCCCACACCGGTCCCTCTGCTCGACTCCGGGCCCGAGTGCGACAACCCAGTCCAGCCGTGCGACGACTTCGCGCTGACCGTCTCGCTCCCGAGCGACTACGCGGAGACGCATCCCGGCGACGTGATCCGCTTCACGATGGGCTGGACCGACACGGGAACCGGCCAGGCCGACTACGACCTGTACGTCTACAAGGGCACGGTCACGAACACCGACGGCTCGGAGGCCGCGTACACGCAGTCTGCGAGCGGTGCGAACCCCGAGATCACCGCGATTCCGGTCTTCGACGGAACGCAGACCTTCACCGTCAAGGTCGTGCCGTTCCAGCCGACCGCCGAGACTGTGAACGTCAAGATCGAGCTCGCGAGCGGCTCGGGGAGCGGCGGTGGTGGCGGCGGCGGGAGTACCGGCTTCGGCGGGCCGACCCCGACCCAGCCGGGAGTGCCGCGCTATCAGGTCTTCTCCGCGCCGCCCGACTCGGGGGCAAACTCGAGCTCCGGAGAGTTCAACATCGGCTTCGATCCGAAGACCGGCAACATCATGACCAACTCGTGGGGCGACGTCTTCCGCGTGACCCCGCCCGAGAAGCGCACGCCCGCGCTGCCCGAGGCGGGGCCGGCGCAATGGCAAGACGTGAGCCCGTCGATTGCCAGCGCGACGACTCTCGACCCGATCCTCGTCACCGACCAGTCGACCGGTCGCACGTTCATCTCGAACTTGACCGCCGGGGCGAACGCGCTGTTCGCGTACACCGACGACGACGGGGCAACCTGGACGCAGGCATCGGCCGCACCGCCGAACGGTGGCGTCGACCACGAGAGCCTCGGCGTCGGGCCGTACCCAGGACCGTTGGCCGGCCTGAACCCGGTCTATCCGAACGCGGTCTACTACTGCTCGCAGGCCGACGTGACCGACATGTGCCAGCGCTCGGACAGCGGTGGGGCCGAGTTCGGCCCCGGTGAGCCTGTTGACAGTGCGCTCACCGGCTGCAGCAGCCTGCACGGTCACATCAGGGTGGCGCCCGACGGCACCACCTATCTGCCGGTCAAGGACTGCGGCGGCAGCGAGGGCGGCGCGGTCTCGACCAACGCGGGCGTGACCTGGAACCAGTTCCTCGTGCCCAACAGCGGGACGAGCCAGAGCGACCCGTCCATGGGCATCGACAAGAACAACACGGCCTACTACTGCTACACGCCGAACGACGGCTCCGCGCACGTCGCCGTGAGTCACGACGGTGGGCAGACGTGGACCGACGACCACGACATCGGTGCCTCGGTCGGAGCCGTGCAGGCCGTCTTCCCAGAGGCGGTCGCCGGCGATCCCGGTCGCGCATCGTGTGGCTTCCTGGGCACGGACAAGCCCGGGAATCTCGGCTCCGGCACCTTCCCCGGCCGCTGGTACCTCTACATCGCCACCACGTACGACGGCGGCAAGACGTGGACCACGGTCAACGCGACGCCGAACGACCCCGTGCAGGGCGCGGGCGGGATCTGCCTGAGCGGGATCGGCTGCACAGGCGGCAACCGCAACCTGCTCGACTTCAACGAGGTCACGATCGACAACCGCGGTCGCGTCCTGTTCGGCTACGACGACGGCTGCGTGAGCCAGACCTGCCTCTCGAGCGGCGGTGCGACCAACGACTTCGTCGCGTACGCAAAGGTCGCGCGCCAGACGGGCGGCAAGTCGCTGTATGCACAGTACGACCCAGTCGAGCCGACGACGCCGAAGGCGCCGTACCTCGACGGCATCCGCTACAGCGCCAAGGCGATTCTCACCTGGAACGCGCCGGACAACGGCGGCTCGGACTTCACCGCCTACCGCGTCCTGCGCGGCACGAGCCCGGGCTCGGAGACGCAGATCGCCACGGTCAGCGGCGACAAGAACCAGTACGTGGACGCGTCGGTCGACTCCTCGGTCGACGCGTACTACTACGAGGTCGTGGCCGTCAACGGCGTGGGCGCCGGCCCGGCATCGAACGAGCTCGGGCTCACGGTGAGCGCCGATCCTCCGCCGCCGCCGAACCCGTGCATGGCTCCCGGCCTGACGATCCTGACCGATGCAAGCGGGGACAGCCTGACGGGCACGGCCGGCACCGACCTCAAGTCGTTGCAGGTCTCACAGCCCTACCTGAGCGACGGGAGCCTGAAGCTGCGGTTCCAGCTCAACACGGACCCGGGCACGAGCCAACAGCCGCCCGACTCGTACTGGTACGTCTCGTTCCGCGAGACGGACGGCTCGGTGCACGGCGTGCGGATGTGGTTCGACCCGAGCTCGCCGAACCTGCCGACCTTCCAGTCGTACATCGCCCAGGGGAACACCAGCGGCAGCGTCGACGGGCGGTTCGTGCAGAGCGGGAGCGAGAAGCCGGCGGACCCGTCGAGCTTCTACGATCCGACCACGGGCACGATCGTGATCGTCGCCTCCGCGGCCGACCTCGGGCTGCAAGCCGGCGACACCATCACCGGCTTCAACTCCGCGTCCGTGCAGGCGGTGACCACACCTGCTCTCGGTGGAGCAGAGACTTTGGACGAGATGCCCGACGGGCTCGCCTACCAGGGCAGCTTCGCGGTTCAGTCCAACGGGACCTGTGCACCGAACACCGCGCCGACCGCCACGCTCAGTGCGTCGCCTCGGTCCGGGAACGTGCCGCTGCAGGTCGCGTTCGACGCGTCCGGATCCTCCGACCCCGACGCCGGCGACTCGATCGCCTCGTACACGTTCGACTTCGGCGACGGGTCGGCGCCGGTGACGCAGTCGACGCCGACGATCACGCACACGTACACGAACGCCGGCGAGTTCCAGGCGAAGCTCACGGTCACCGACTCGCGCGGAAAGCAGAGCTTCAACGACGCCTCAGTCGTGATCGAGGTCGATCCGACGGTCACGTGCTTCGAGGACGACAGCCCGAACATCGCGTACGCCAAGGGCTGGCACAGCGTCAAGGACAAGGATGCGACTGCAGGGCACTTCCGCACGAGCAACGGGTCCGGGTTGAGCTTCACCTTCCAGACCTCGTCGACGAGCGGAACGCTCACCTACCGGTACGCGACGGCGAAGAAGGCCGGCACCGCCGACCTCTATCTGGACGGAAGCAAGGTGCAGAGCCTGAGCTACGCCGGAAGCTCGGGCACGCACACCGTCGCCTTGCAGAACACAAAGGGCATCAACTTCCTTGACCAGATCTGCGTGAGCGACGGGAGCTCGAGCTCGCACCCGACCGGCGCTCCCGGGGAGACCACCAGCTCGACCGACACGGTCCAGCCCGGGGAGAAGCTCGACCCGGACGAGCTGTTCGTCCCGGCCAATGCGAAGTCCATCTCGGTGCTCGCCGAGACGAGCACGTCGGCTCCCTTCGCGGTCGCTGTCGTCGACGTGCTCGGCAACGTCGTGCATTCGGCCCGGTCGTCGAACGGCGTCGCGAGCCTCGACGTGCCCGTCGACGGCGCCGGGCTCTACTCGATCCAGATCGTCAACCTGGGGCTCGGGCCGGTGAGCGTCTGGAGCGCGGCCACTCCATACCTCAGCACGAGCTGATCCCGCATTCGGGTGGGCTGACGGCAAGGGGCGCCGCACCTGCGGCGCCCCCGCCCACCTCACTCCAGCGCCAGCGCCGCCAGCCTGCGGCCAACGGCCGGTGCGAACTTGAAGCCGTGCCCGGAGCAAGCCGAGCCGACCACGACGCGGCCGCGGCGCTCGAGGACGAAATGCTCGTCGGCCGTAGTGGTGTAGAGGCAAGTCTGCGCCTCGACCGGCTCCGGGTCGACGTCCGGGAAGCGCTCGCGCACCCAGGCCGAGATGCGCTCGACGATCGCCGGGTCCGGGGGCGCCTCGGTGTCCGGGTCGGCCTCTGCGCCGGCGTGGTGCGCGCCGGCCTTGAGTCCGTGCACCGGGTCGTACAGCGAGTACATCCCGTGGTCGCCGGTCTCGACGTTCAGGTCGACGATCGACGGCTGCGGCGGGCCCTCGCGCTCGAAGTACGCAACCGTCTCCCGCGTGACGGTCACCGGCACGTCGGGGACGAGATCGCGAACCCAGGATCCGGCGGTGACGACGACGACGTCCGCTTCGAGCTCGTCGACCGACGCGACGCGCCGGTTCGTCTCCACTCCGACGCCGGCCCCCTCGAGGAACGCGTGGCGCGCCCGCTCGGAGAAGACAACGCCCGCGTCGGCGACATGGAGCGCCGTCCAGCCGTCCGGCAGATCGGCGCCGCGCTCGCGCACCTCGTCCTTGTCGAGGAGCCGGTACGGGACGCCGCACTCGTCGAGCGCGCGGGCCGACGTGAGCGCCGGGTCGGCGACCAGCTCGATCAGCCCGTACAGCCCGAGCAGGCTCGGGTCGAGCTCGTTCCAGCCCGCGTACGCCTCCTGCGCGAGGCGAATCCAGAATGGGTCCGGATACGCGATCCGGAAAATGCGGGTGCGCCCGTGGCTCGAGCCGCGGTCGTGATCGAGCGCGAACTGCTCGTGCACCGTCACCTCGGCGCCGCGCTCGCTCAAGGCCCACGCGGTCGCGCACCCCATCACCCCCGCGCCCACGATCGCGACCTTCATCGCACGAGGAGGTCGCCGGGATAGAGCGTCGTGTTCTCCGCCGCATGCGCGACGAGCCGCTCCCAGTCGGCGCCGGGCGGCGCGCCCTCGTCCGGCGTCGTCACCACCGGACCGAGCGTGAGGGCGAAGTCGCGCTGCTTCGCACCGTCCAGCCGAGGCGCGACCCATTCGACGAGCGGCGTGAAGCCGCCGATCGCACCGTCGGCGCCGACGATCGCGGCAACGCGCGCCACCTGCTCGGCTCCCGCCACTCCCGGATCCTCCCCGGCCGCCTTGATCGCGGCCGGATTGGCAAAGGCGAAGTCGCCCGCATCGTCGAAGATCCGCACCGAGGGCGGATGGAGAACCGGCGCGCGGAAGACGACGTCCGCGAGCGGAAACTCCGCGTGCTCCCGCGCCTGCCCACCGCCGGTGAAGAACGCCTGGAGCGTCTGCGACGCGAGCTGGATCACCGTCTGGCCCTCGATCCGCCCCGGCCACCCGCGCTCCAGGTCCTGGTCTCGCGGCGAGAACATGCACAACTTCATCGCGGCTCCGTGTGCACGACGACGTCTGCGATCTCGGGCCGCTCGCGCCGGATCAGCTCTTCTATGCGGCTCGCTTCCGCATGGGCCGCGGCAAGAGTGTCGGCACCGAGGCGCACCGTCAGATAGGCGACGAGCCCCTCGTCGGTGTCGACGAAGCGGAGCTCCGCCGGGTCGACGCCGAGCTCGGAGCGGACGATGCGGCGCACGGTCGCGGCGTCGCCGGCGACCTCGGTGCCTGCCGCTTCCTCGCCGAGCGGCTCGAGGTGGGTCTGCACCGACGAGATCTCGGGAACCGCACGCTCGATCGCGCGCTCGACCTGCTCTGCGATTGCGTGCGCCTCCTCCAGCGAGAGGTCGCCCGGCAGCTTCAGGTGGAGGGAGAGCTCGGTGCCGCTGTCGACGGAGACGACCGACACGTTGTGCACCTCGCGGACGCGAGGAACGTCGAGCGCCGCCGCATGCGCGCGCTCGCGGACGTCGGCGTCGTCGGGCCGGGCCGGCTCGACGTGGACCACGACGTCCGCCTCCGGCAGAGCCGCCTGCACGGCGCGTTCGACCGCGTCGGCCGCCGCATGGCCCTGGCTGACGGCGGCGCCGTAGTCGACGCCGATGACGACGTCCGCGAAGAAGCGCCCGGCCGCCTGCCGCATGCGGAGCCGTCGCAGCTGGACGGGCGGGCGCACGCCGACGATCGCCCGGCGCGCCGCCTCCTCGGCGTCGGCAGGCGCGCGATCCATCAACACGTCCACGTTGCGCCGCATGAGCCGCGCTGCGGCGAGCAGGACGAGCACCGCGACGAAAAGCGCCGCGACCGCGTCGGCGCGGGGGTGCCCGGCGCGCACCAGGAGCAGTCCGACGAGGACTGCGACCGAGCCGCCGAGGTCGCTGCCGAAGTGGAGAGCGTTCGACGCGAGCGCAGGGCTCGAATAGGCGCGCGCCGCGCGCCACGAGGCGGTGGTCCGGGCGAGGTCGATACCGATGACGATGACCATGACGAGGAGCGCGTACCAGGTTGCGTTTACCGCTGCGCCGCCGTCGACGAGCCGCACGATCGCGCGCCACATGATGAAGACGCTGGCGAGGACGAGAATCGCGCCTTCCGCAAGCGCGGCGAGATGCTCGGCCTTCCCGTGTCCGTACTGGTGGCCCAGGTCGGCCGGCCGCACGGCGACGCCGACGGCGAAGAATGTCAGCAGCGCCGCGATGAGATCCGTGCCCGAGTCGGCCGACGCCGAGATGAGGCCGAGGCTGTGCGTCGCGAGACCGGTGCCGAGCTTCAGCGCGATGAGCGCGACCGCCGCGAACACCGACCAGAGCGCAGCTTTCCGCTGGGGCTCCACGCCGGAAGCGTAGAGAGGGCTCAGGTCAGGAGGCGATGGGCTCCGGCGGCCAGATCAGGGCGTCCTGCCGGAACGCGAAGTGGCAGGAGCGCGGCGCGCCGCCGAGCGTGAACGGCACGATCGAGGCGAGCTCGACCTCTGCCTCGGCCGGGCTGAGCAGCCAGCGGTCGTGGTGCATCTCGGCACTCGCCTCCGCGGAGAAGAGGCGGTACCGCTCGGTCAGGAACCACTCGAGCGAGCCGGGCTCAGCATGGAAGGTCTGGCCGTTCGCCCGGTAGCGCGCCGCGAAGACGCGACCCGGCTCGCCGAGCCGCACGCACTCCACCTCCTGCCACTCGTCCGCAGGCTCCAGCGTCATCCGCGCATGAAAGGCGGGCACGTGGTAGATCCGCCGCACTCCCAATGCGGCAAGCCGGCTCGAGGCGTCGATGCTGAAGAACCAGACGCCCGGCAGGCCGTCGGGGCCGCGGACGTACGTGCGGACGTTGAGCTGGAGGAAAGAGGAGATCCCGGGCACGGGCAGGGCGCCACGGGCACGCAGCGCTCGCACGCGGAAGAAGACGATGCTGAGCCAGGCGGTGCCGTCGTGCTCCTCGATCTCGAGCTCGTCGGGTATGCGCTGACGCAGCTCGAGCGTCGACACCGGCCAGTGCGCCCAGAAGGTGTGCTCCCAGGTCTGGCCGAGCGTCCAGCGGCTCTCGGGCAGCGGGAACGGACGGTGGCCGACGCGGCGCAGCGCGCGTGACTGCCGGCTCGCCGCCCTCGCGTCGTCGAAGATGTCCGTCCGGCCTCCTAGAGGTTGCCGCGCAGGGCCTGCTCGCGCTCGATCGCCTCGAACAGCGCCTTGAAATTGCCCTCGCCGAAGGTAGTCGCGCCGTGCCGCTCGATCACCTCGAAGAACACCGTCGGCCGGTCCTGCGCCGTCTTCGTGAAGATCTGGAGCAGGTACCCGTCGTCGTCGCGGTCGACGAGGATCTTGTGCTCCTGCAGCACCACGTAGTCCTCCGCGATCTCGCCGACGCGGCCCGGCGCCTCGTCGTAGTACGAGTCGGGGGTGTCGAGGAACACAAACCCGCGCTCCTTGAGGCTCTCGACGGTCGCGACGATGTCGCTCGCTGCGAGCGCGATGTGCTGCGCGCCGGCGGTCCCGTAGAAGTCGAGGTACTCCTGGATCTGACTCTTGCGCTTGCCCTCGGCGGGCTCGTTGATCGGGAACTTGACCTTGCCGCTGCCGTCCGCCATGACCTTCGACATGAGGGCGGAGTACTCGGTCTGGATGTCGTCGTCGCCGAAGTGGATGATGTTCGTCATCCCG
>DATBAH010000048.1:0-19901 GCA_036271615.1 Gaiellaceae bacterium | reverse complement strand
CGTGCACGTGATGCGGTTGGCGAGCGAGTTCACCGACTCGAGCAGTGGATTGCGAAGCCGCGCCGGGACCCTGCCACCGGCCGAGATGACCTCCGTGCGGAGCGAGTTGGCGAGCCGGCGCGCACGACAGCCGTTCCCGCTTGCGGCAGCCGTGGCAATCGTCGACGCCTGCGTCGCCCAGGTGCCCGCGAGCGCGCGAGGCAGGACACGCACGGAAGAGCTCGATCGCGGCGAGCTCCCGCAGCCGGCGGCCACGACCGCAAGGAGAGCCAACGTCGAGACGGTCCTCAACACCCTCCCCCTGTTACCCGCCATCCGGTCCACCGTAGCCTTCCAAAGACCGTCGAGAATCGTTAAAGTCTTGTTAATGCCGATGCTTCATGGCTGTGCATTCCCGGGGTGCTCGACGTTTACGCTGAGTACGTATTGCGTCGAGCACGAGTTGCTCGTGCGGGCTGTCAAGGAGTCCGAGCGCGCACACGCCGCCGACGCGGCTCTTGCCGCCGACACCGCGCTCTCCGCGGATGCCGCCCTGACGGTGGCTGCGCCCGATCCGGCTGCTTAGGAGGCCGAGCCGCTAGGAGCTGGAGTGGCGGGCTTCTCGGCGATGTCGAGCGGCTTCACGACCTCGGCGAAGTGACAGGCAGTCGGGTGGCCGGTGCCGCGGTCGACGAGCTCCGGCTCCTGCTCTGCGCAGATCGCCTGCGCCTTCCAGCAGCGGGTGCGGAAGCGGCAGCCCGACGGCGGGTTGGCCGGGCTCGGTACGTCGCCCTCGAGCACGATCCGCTCGCGCTTACCACGCTGACCCGGCTCCTCGATCGGCACGGCCGACAGGAGCGCCTGCGTGTAGGGATGTGAGGGGCGCTCGTAGATGTCGTGCTTCGACCCGATCTCGACGATCTTGCCGAGGTACATCACCGCCACCCGGTCGGAGACGTGCCGCACGACCGACAGATCGTGCGCGACGAAGATGTAGGTCAGGCCGAAGTCGCGCTGCAGCGATTCGAGCAGGTTGACCACCTGCGCGCGGATCGAGACGTCGAGCGCCGACACCGGCTCGTCGAGGATGATCAGCTGTGGGTTGAGAGCGAGCGCCCGCGCGACGCCGATCCGCTGCCGCTGGCCGCCCGAGAACTCGTGCGGGAAGCGATTCGCGTGCTCGGGCGAGAGCCCGACGACGCGCAGCAGCTCGTCCACCCGAGCACGGCCCTGCGCGCCACGGCCGCGACCGTGGATCACGAGGGGCTCGCTGACGATGTCGCGGACGGTCATCCGCGGGTTGAGCGATGCGTACGGGTCCTGGAAGACGATCTGCATCTCGCTGCGAACCTCGCGCATCTCGCGACGCTTCAAGGGCGTGATGTCACGGCCGTTGAAGACGATCTTCCCCGACGTGGGCTCGGTCAGCTTGATCAGCGTGCGCGAGAGAGTCGTCTTGCCACAGCCGGACTCGCCCACGAGCCCGACCGTCTCCCCGGCCTCGATGGACAGGTCGACGCCGTCGACGGCATGGATCTGCCCGACGGTGCGCTTCAGGATTCCTGCGCGGATCGGGAAGTACTTGACGAGGTTCTCCACGCGGAGGATCTCCTGGCCGGAACTCGCCCGCTGGTGGATGGTCTCGGCCGCAGCCTCCGCACTCACGCGATGGCCTCCGAGAACTTGGACTTGCGGCCGATCAGCTCATCCGAGAAGAAACACGCGCTCTTGTGCCCGGAGCCCTCGACCGGCACGAGCGGCGGATTCGCCTCCCGGCAGCGCTCGCGTGCGAGGAAGCAGCGGGGGTGAAACGGGCAGCCCGGCGGCAGGTCGATCAAGGAGGGCGGCGCGCCGGTGATGGGCTCGAGCCACTCCTCGTCCTCGGTCAGCTTCGGCAGGCTGTTCATCAGCCCGATGGTGTAGGGGTGCCGCGGCGACCGGAAGATGGTCGCGACGTCCCCGGACTCGACGATGTGCCCCGCGTACATGACGAGGACGCGATCGCACATCTCGGCGACGATGCCGAGGTCGTGCGTGATCAGGATCGTCGCCGCCTGCGTCTCCTGCTGGACGCGCTTCATGACCTCGAGCACCTGCGCCTGAATCGTCACGTCGAGCGCGGTGGTCGGCTCGTCGGCGATCAGGAGAGAGGGCGAGTTCGTGATCGACATCGCGATCATCGCCCGCTGGCGCATGCCGCCCGAGAACTCGTGCGGGTACTGGGTGTACCGCGTCTCGGCGTTCGGGACGCCCACGAGGTTCAACAGGTCGATGACGCGCTTCTTCACCGCTTCTTTCTTCTCCTTCGGGAAGTGCGTCTGGATCGCCTCGCCGAGCTGGGAACCGACCGTCAGCACCGGGTTGAGCGACGTCATCGGATCCTGGAAGACCATCGCGACCTCGTTGCCGCGCACGCTGCGTAGCTCCTTCTTGCGGAGCTTCAGCAGGTCGCGTCCCTTGAACATCGCGGTGCCGCTGGCGATCCGTCCCGGCGGCTGCGGAATCAGGCCGAGCAGCGCGAGCGTCGAGACGCTCTTGCCGGACCCCGACTCGCCCACGATCCCGAGCGTCTCACCCGGAAAGAGCTCGTAGGAGACGCCGTCCACGGCGTGGACGATGCCGTCCTCGGTCCTGAACTCGACCACGAGGTCGTTGATCGACAGCAGTGGGTCAGGCACGCATTCTCCGCTGGGTCGGGTCGAGCGCGTCGCGCAGGCCGTCACCGACGAAGTTGACGCAAAGCACGATGAGGACGATCGTGAGGCCGGGGAAGACCGTCAGCCACCACTGCTGCGGGTTCGACTGCGCGTCGCTGACGAGGACGCCGAGGGACGGCGTCGGCGGCTTGATCCCGAAGTTGAGGAAGGAAAGCGCTGCCTCGACCAGGATCGCGGTGCCGACGGCGAGCGTGGCGTTGACGACGATCGGCCCGAGCGTGTTCGGGAGGATGTGCCGGAACATGAGCCGAGAATCACCGGCCCCCGAGGCCTTGGCCGCCTCGACGTACTCCTTCTCGCGCAGCGAGAGGTAGACGCCTCGGACGACACGGGCGATGCCCGTCCAGAAGAAGAAGACGAGGATGAGCGAGACCCGCCACTGGCTCCCCTGGCCGAGCAGCGCAGTTGCCGTGAGCAGCACGGCGAGAAGGGGCAGCGTCAGCACGAGGTCGGTTGCGCGCATGAGGAGGTTGTCCAACCAGCCGCCGTAGTAGCCGGCGACCGCTCCGATGACCAACCCGACGATGGTCGAGACGACGGCGACGAAGACGCCGACCTCCATCGAGGTGCGGATTCCCCAGATGACGCGCGTGAACTCGTCACGCCCGATTGCGTCGGTGCCGAAGTAGTGGGCGCTCGACGGGGCCTGGAGGATGTGCGTGAGATCGATCTCGGCGTAGGGGTACGGCGCGACGAAGTTGGCGAAGATCCCGGCGCCGAAGATGATCACGAGGCCGACGAGCCCGATGATCGCGAGCCGGTGACGGAAGAAGCGCATGCGCGCGTACGACCACTGGCTGCGGACCTTGAGGGTGAGCCCCGCCGCAAGGTCGCCCTCGACCCCCGAGCCCCCGATTGCGTCGATCATGGTGCCTTCGACCGCACCCGGGACGGCCCGGTCAGGCGCAATCGGTTGGCCTGCGACCGACTGTGTCGTGGGGAAGAGCTCTCCGGAATCCGGGTTGATGCCCGACTCAGTCATAACGGATCCTCGGGTCGAGGAAGCCGTACAGGATGTCCGCGATGAGGTTGAAGACGACGATTGCGATCGCCGTGATCAGGAGGTAGGCCATCACCGCGTACAGATCCAGGCTGTTGAGGCTCTGGATGAAGAAGTAGCCGATGCCGTCGAGCGAGAACACCGTCTCGGTGACGATCGCGCCACCGAGCAGCGCGCCGAAGTTGAGAGCGGCGACCGTCGTGATCGGAATCAGCGCGTTGCGGAAGACGTGGCGCATGACCACCCGCCACTCCGACACTCCCTTCGCGCGAGCCGTGCGCACATAGTCGCTGTTGATCACGTCCAGCATCGACGCGCGCATGTAGCGGCTGTAGAGCGCGAAGCTGATGATGAGGAGCGTCAGCACCGGCAGCGCGAGGTGCTGCATCCGGTCGATCGACCACGCCGGCCCGCCGGGAACGGTGTTCAGCCCCGAGGTGTAGAAGATCCGGATGTTCCAGTGCAGATAGATGTCCGTGAAGGAGATCTGCAGCAGGAGCGCGAGCCAGAACGTCGGCATCGCGAAGCCGAGGAAGCTGATCGACGTGAAGAGATAGTCGAAGACCGAGTACTGGCGGATCGCGGAGTAGATGCCGACGGCGACGCCGAGGATGAGCGCGAGGATCTCCGAGATGATGATGAACTGCGCCGTGTGGCCCATCGTCCGCGTGATCTGGGGCCAGAGCGGCTGCAGCGTGATCAGCGACTTGCCGAGCTTGTGCGTGAAGGTGTCGTCCAGCCAGTAGAAGTAACGGACGATCACCGGCTTGTCGAGGTGCAGCTGGTGATACAGGTGGACGTACGTGCTGTGCGGGACACGCGGGTTGGCCCGCAGGACTGCCGTCGGGTCGCCCGCGTAGGAGACGAACAGGAAGCTGAGGAACGTCGAAAGGAACAGGACCGGAATGCTGTACAGAATCCGTCTGACGATGTAGGTGAGCATGCCTTCAGTCCGCCTAGTCGAGGAAGGTGGGATCCGCGCCCGCTAGGCGAGCGCGGATCCCATTTCATTTCGTCAGTCGACGATTGCGCGCTTCAGGGTCAGCAGCTTACCAGTGCCACTTCTCGATGTTCCACGTCGGACCCTCACTCGTCGGGTTGTTCGACGCGGACGCTCCCTTGAGCGCCTTCTTGTAGACGAAGATCTGGGGGCTCGCGTACAGCGGGATGATCGCGATCTGATTCGCGGTCAGCTGCGCGACCTTCTGGTACTGAGCCGTCCGGGTCTTCGCATTGAAGTTGACGTCGGCCTTCTTGATGAGCGAGTCAACCTTGCCGTTGCAGTAGCGCTTGTAGTTCGACCCGCCGAGGTTCTTCGGCGCGTTGTAGCACTGGTAGATGGCGTCGAATCCGGAGGGATCCGGGCCGCCGATCCAGGCGTACTCACCGATGTCGAAGTTGGCGTTCGGCAGGTACGTGCCGAAGAACGTTGCCGGATCCTGGATGCTGACGTCGAGCTTGATGCCGATCGCCATCAGCTGCTGCTTGAAGATCTGGCTGCTCTCGACACGGGACGCCCGGTTGGTCGTGGCGAAGCGGAACTCCGTCTTCTGACCACCGCACGTCCAGACGCTGCTGTTGCTGTTGCTCGGAGCAGAAGGACCGCCCGTGCAGCCGTTCTTCTTGAGCAGCTTGATCGCAGCCTTGGGGTTGTAGTTGTACTTGTGGAAGTACGCGTACTTGCCCGTGGCGTTGGTGCCGATCTCGTACTCGGGGTTGTCCAGCGGCTTGAGGCCGGGGGCGATGCCGCCGTACAGCGCCTTGATCAGCGACTGCCGGTTCATGCCCTCGGAGATGGCCGCACGGACGAACAGCTTCTTCAGGAGCGGGTGGCCCTGAGGACCGACCTCGAGGTCCCAGTGCTCCTGGGTGAAGCTGGGCACAGCGCTGTAGCTGAGGTTCTTCTGATGCACGAGCTGCGACAGAGCCGTCTCGGGGGACGGAGCGATCGCGTCGACCTCGCCACCGCGCATGGCCTGGATCTCGGAGTTGGTGTCCGTGATGATCTTGAACACGACCGAGCTGAGACCCGACTTCTTGCCGTACCACTTCGGGTTCTTCTTCAGGACCATGCCCTGGCCCTCCGTGTAGCTCGACATGTAGAACGGCCCGTCCGAGATCGGGTGGCCGTCGTTGCCGCACACGCAGTTGTGCCAGTAGTCGTTGAACTGCTGCCCCTTGAGAGCGGAGCTGGGGAAGACGTAGCCGAACAGGTCACGGTAGTCCGCGAACGCCTGGCCCGGCTTCCAGTAGAAGGTCACGACCTTCTTGCTGTTGGCCTTGGCCCGAGCGATGTTGGAGTAGCCCGTGCTGGACGCCACGTTGCTGGTCGGTGCGACGATCTGCTGCCACGTGTAGATGTAGTCCGCGGCGGTGACCGGGGCAGCCTTGTGGCCGATCCAGTTCCAGTTCGCGTTCTTCTTGATCCAGATCTTGAGGTACTTCTTCGTCGCCTTCACCTTCGACGCCATGTCGAGGTGGTAGCTGCCCTTCTGGTCGATCAGGTAGTTCCCGCGGATGATCGGCGTCCCGGCGACGATGGCGGCGTAGTAGGCGTTCTCGTCCGCATTGTCGAGATTGAAGCCGGTGACGGTCTGCTCGAGGCCGAAGACCATGGTCTTCTTCACCTGACGAGCGGCGGGAGTGCGCGGGGTGCTCGCCCACGCCTTCGCAAACGGGGCCGTAGCAAGAGCGCCGCTGTGCGAGCTCGAGCTTCCAGCCGTCATCGCAGCTGCCGAGCCCGCCAGCATGAGTACGCCGGCGGCGGCGGCCACGAGGAACCAGACCCGTCTATGCATGTGATTTACCCTCCGTTCGGTGCGCGCCGGGAGCCTAGGACGGAGGCGCCAACTCGCTCCCTGCTCGGCAGAGCTTCCGTCACGTGCTATAGACGACGGCCTGCCAGCTTAGTTAGAAGAGCCTAAGAGACCGGCGTACGAACGTTTAGACGTGCCGGAAGCTGACGCGCGACGTGGTGACCGGGGGGAAGCCGCCGTCCTCGAGCCGGGCGAGAGACGGTGTCCTGACCAGACGCGGCAGCGAACTCGCGTTCGCGGTGTGCAGTGTCACGGATGCGCGATGCCCGCCGGGGCCGAAGAACATCGTCGCGACGACGGCCGCAGCCGACGCGAGCGCCACCGCGGAGCTCACCCTCCACCTGCGAGTGTCCCGCGGCAGCACGAAGGCGTCCGCCGGAAGCTCGACACTCGCCTCCCGCAAGCGGAGCGTGACGTCCCGGACCTGCCCGGCCCACGCCGAGCACTCCGGACAGAACCGGAGGTGGGTCTCGAGGCGGTCGAGCTCCGTCTCCGACAGCTCTCCGTCGAGCTGAACGGACACGGACTCACGCGCGCGAGCACAATCTGTCGACAAAGACGACACCTTGCTCCTCAACTCTTCTGACGGGCGCCTATGGGGAAAGTTAGCTGTGGTCGGTGGCGAGATCGGCGAACCAGTCGAGCGCCTCGGGATTCGCCAGCGAGTCGCGGCTCGCGACCTCGTCGGCAGGCGCTCCCATCAGCAGGCGCTTCACCGGCACCTCGAGGATCTTCCCCGAGAGCGTGCGCGGGATCTCGGGAGCCGCGACGACCTCGTCGGGAACGTGGCGCGGCGAGCAGTCCTCCCGGATCCGCCGGCGGATCTCCGCCTCGAGCTCGTCTTCGAGCACTGCGCCGTCGCGCAGCACGACGAACAGGGTCATCCGGCTGCCGCCGGTCGCCGGGACGTCGACGACGAGCGCGTCGACGACGTCGTCGAGCCCGAGAACGCTGCGGTAGAGCTCGCTCGTACCCATCCGCACACCGCCGCGATTGATGGTCGCGTCGGAGCGGCCCGTGATGATCGCGGTGCCGCGTTGGGTGAGCTCGATCCAGTCGCCGTGGCGCCAAACCCCGGGAAACGTGGAGAAGTAGCTCTCCCGATAGCGCGACCCGTCCTCGTCGCCCCAGAGATAGAGAGGCATCGAGGGCATCGGCTCGGTGATGACGAGCTCGCCGACCTCGCCGACGAGCGGCCGCCCGTCCTCGCTCCATGCCTCGACGTTCGCGCCGAGCGCCCGTGCCTGCAGCTCGCCGCGATAGACCGGCAAGGTGGGGACGCCGCCGACGAAGGCAGTGCAGACGTCGGTGCCGCCCGAGGTGGAGAAGAGCCAGACGTCCTCGCCGAGCTTCTCCCGCACCCAGTCGAAGCTCTCGGGCGCAAGCGGCGAGCCGGTCGAGCCGACGCTGTCGAGGCGGGAGAGATCGCGACCCGGCCGCGGCTCCACTCCCGCCTTCTGGCAGGAGGCGACGTACCCGGCGCTCGTGCCGAAGCTCGTGATGCCCGCGGCGTCGGCGAGATCCCACAACGTGCCGAGATCCGGATAGGCCGGATTGCCGTCGAAGAGGACGATCGACGCCTCGGACAGCAGGCCGCCGACGAGGAAGTTCCACATCATCCACCCGGTCGTGGTGAACCAGAAGAGGCGGTCGCCCTCGCGTGCGTCGAGGTGAAGGCGGAGCTTCTTCAGGTGCTCGAGCAGGATCCCGCCCTGCCCGTGGACGATCGCCTTCGGCAGGCCGGTGGTGCCCGAGCTGTAGAGCACCCAGAGCGGATGGTCGAAGGGGAGCTGCGCGAACTCGAGCTCCGCCGGCGCAAGCTCCCACTCGCCTCCGGCGAGGTACGGCAGGACGAAGGTCCGCTCGACCGTCGGCAGTTGCCGCTGGAGCTCCGCAACCGCTTCGCTCCGGTCGAAGTCCCGGCCCCCGTAGCGGTAGCCGTCGACGGCGAGCAGCACCTTCGGCTCGATCTGTGCGAAGCGGTCGACGACGCTGCGGACGCCGAACTCGGGCGCACAGCTCGACCAGGTGGCGCCGATGCTCGCGCAGCCGAGAAAGGCCGCGATCGTCTCGGGGATGTTCGGGAGATAGGCGGCGACGCGGTCGCCCGGCACGACGCCCGTCTCGCGCAGCGCCGCGGCAACCGCGCCCGCCCGCGCCCGCAGCTCGCCCCACGTCCACTCGCCGAGCGGGCGCAGCTCCGACGCGTGCCGGACGGCGACGTCCGAGTCCTCCCTGCCGCGAAAGATGTGCGCCGCGTAGCTGAGCCGCGCGCCCGGGAACCACTCCGCGCCGGGCATCTCGCGGGTCGTGAGCACCCGCTCGTACGGCTCGCTCGCCTCGACCTCGAAGAACTCCCAGATCGATGCCCAGAAGTCCTCGAGCTCGTCGACCGACCACTGCCAGAGATCGGCGTAGTCGGCGAGCGAGAGGCCCCGGGTCTCGTTGACCCACTCGCGGTAGCGCGTGATCGTCGCGGACGCGATCCGCTCGGGGCTCGGCGTCCAGACGATCGGCGGCTCCGATTCCATAGCTGGTCGATCGTACTCATGCCGTCGCTAGGGTCACGCCGTGCCAGACGAGACCCTGACGGTTCGGGACAACCGCACCGGAACCGAAGTCGAGATCCCGATCTCCGACGGCACGATCCGCGCCACCGACCTCGGTCGGCTCGGGCTCATGTCGTACGACCCGGCCTTCCTCAACACTGCATCGACCCGGAGCGGCATCACCTACATCGACGGCGACGCCGGCATCCTCCGGTACCGCGGCTATCCGATCGAGCAGCTCGCCGAGCACGCGAGCTTCCTCGAGACGGCGTGGCTCCTGTTCGAGGGCGAGCTGCCGACCGCCGCCGAGCTCGAGGGGTGGGAGGAGGAGGTGCGGGTGCACACGTACGTGCACACGAACGTGACGCAGTTTCTCGACGGCTTCCGCCACGACGCACACCCGATGGGGATGCTGCTCGGCGCCGTCGCAGCGCTCTCGACGTTCTATCCGGACGCGAAGGAGATCGGCGACGTCGAGAGCCGCCGCCTGCAGCGCCTGCGGCTGATCGCGAAGTTCCCGACCATCGCCGCCTGGGTGTTCCGCCACAGCCGCGGGCTGCCGTACGTCTTCCCGCGGAACGACCTCGACTACGTCGGCAACTTCGTCAACATGACCTTCGAGATCGGCGGGCGCCACGAGCCGAACCCGGTGCTGCAGCGGGCGCTCGAGATCCTGCTCGTCCTCCACGCCGACCACGAGCAGAACGCCTCGACAAACGCCGTGCGGGGAGTCGGCTCGACGCAGGTCGATCCGTTTTCCGCCGTCTCCGCCGGCATCGCAGCGCTCTACGGGCCGCTGCACGGCGGCGCCAACGAGGCGGTGCTGCGGATGCTCGACGAGGTCGGGAGCGTCGAGCGCGTGCCCGAGTTCATCGAGAGCGTGAAGGCCGGCCACGGCCGCCTGATGGGATTCGGCCATCGCGTCTACAAGAGCTACGACCCGCGGGCAACGCTGATCAAGCGAGTAGCAGACGACGTCTTCGCCGAGACCGGCCTCAACCCGAAGCTCGAGATCGCCCTCGAGCTCGAGCGGATCGCGCTCGAGGACGACTACTTCGTCTCGCGGAAGCTCTACCCGAACGTCGACTTCTACTCGGGGCTCATCTACCAGGCGATGGGCTATCCCACGGACTACTTCACGGTGCTCTTCGCGCTCGGCCGGCTGCCGGGCTGGCTCGCGCAATGGGAGGAGATGCTCTCCGACCCGGAGCAGAAGATCGCGCGACCGCGCCAGGTCTACACCGGTTACGACGAGCGCAACTTCGTGCCGCTCGCCCAGCGCTAGCGCTCGAGCTGCACTTTCCCGCCTTCGCCGGCCGGGGCGGACGAGTGCTCGTGGACGATCTTCCACGAGCCGTCGGCCTCCTTCCGGAGCACCCAGGTGAGCCGGTTGTTCATCGAGCGCGACTCCGTGCCGTCGGGAGACACGGCCGCGAAGGTGGTGAACGCGGTGAGCGCGGACACGTCCGGCCCGGGCTGGGTGCGGACGTCGTCGAACCTCACGGCCACGACTTCATCCTCGGGGAGCGAACCGAACCACTCCGCCACCATCCCGCGCAACGCGTCCTTGCCGTCGTACGTCCACTCCTGCCACAGGTCGAAGGTGCGGACGTCGTCGGAGTAGAGCTCCAGGAACGAGTCCACGTCCTTCGCACGTACGGCAGCGGCGTATTTCTCGAGCATCTCTTCCACGGTCACGGCTCCTTTTTGGGGGTGTCGTCTTCACGACTCCGAAGCGAAGCGAAACTCAGCGGTGAGCGCCTCGCGCTCTTCCTGCGAGAGAGGATTCGCCAGCGCGTCGAGCGCGGGCTTCAGCTGCTCGGGACGGCGGGGGCCGAGGACGACGGAGATGCGCTCGTCCGCGAGCAGCCAGGCGAAAGCGAGCGTCGTCGGATCCCCCCGGCGCTCGAGCTGCTCGAGCGCGTCGTAGACGCGGTCGTCGCGCAGGTGCTCGTACGGGCCGGAGCGCAGCGTCATCCGCGAGCCTGCAGGCGCAGGCGCATCACGGCGGTACTTGCCGGTCAGCCAGCCGCCCATGAGCGGGCTGTGCACCTGGAACCAGAGGCCGTGCTCCGCGCAGAGCGGCAGCACCTCCTGCTCCACCTCACGGTCGAGGAGCGAGTACGAGTTCTGGACGGCGGAGAATGAGCCGGCCGCAAGTCCCTCCCGCAGCTGCGGGCCGTCGACGTTGCTGAGCCCGTAGGCACCGATCTTCCCCGCGGTGACCAGGTCCTCGAACACGCCGGCGAGCTCGGCTGCGGGGACGTCGGGATCCGGAGCGTGCGCAAGGTAGAGGTCGACGCGTTCGACGCCGAGCCGCCCGAGGCTCGTGTCGATCTGCCGCCGCACCCGCGCCGGGGCGAGTCCGTGATCTTCGCCCTCGGCCATCGGGTTGAAGGTCTTGGTGGTGAGCCGGAGACCGTTCGGCCGGCGCGAGCGGATCCACTCGCCGATGTACGTCTCGCTGCGGCCGCCGCCGTACGCGTCGGCGGTGTCGAACCACGTGATGCCCGCCTCCCACGCCGCGTCCATCAACTCGAGTGCCTGCTCGAGCGTCTCGCCCTTTTCGAAGAACGCAGGCGCCGAGCCGATGCCGCCGAAGTTCCCGCAACCGAGGATCACGCGCGGGGGCGCCGCCGGCGCCCGGTCTACAGGCCGGGCGTCGGCGGGTTCCCCGCCGACGCTTCCAGCCCCCAGATAGGCTCGGTCCATGGCGGCGACCCTATTGGACGTCGAAGCCGTCCGCGCGCGCTTCTCTTCGCTGCGCGACGGAAGCTTCGTCTTCCTCGACGCGCCGGGCGGCTCGCAGGTGCCGGACGAGGTCGGCGTCGCGATCGCGCGCACCCTGCGCGAGGCCTCCGCGAACATCGGCGCGCTCTACGAGACGAGCCACCGCGTCGAAGGGATCCTCGCGACCGCCCGCGACGATGCGGCCCGCTTCCTCAGCTGCTCGGCCGAGGATGTGATCTTCGGCCAGAACATGACGGTGCTCGACTTCGCGCTGTCGCGGACGGCGGCGCGCGACTGGCGCGAGGGCGACCGGATCCTCGTCTCCCGGCTCGACCACGACGGCGGAGTGTCGCCGTGGGTCGAGCTGGCCGCCGACCACGGCTTCGAGGTCGATTGGGTGGACGTCACCCCCGACCTGCGTCTCGATCTCGACGATCTCGAGCGGAAGCTGGACGACCGAGTGCGGGTCGTCGCCTGCGTCGCCTCGTCGAACGCGGTCGGGACGATCGTCGACGTCGCCCGCGTCTCGGAGCTCGCGCATTCCGCCGGAGCGCTCTGCTGGGTGGACGCCGTGCAATACGCGGCGCACGTGCCGACCGACGTGCAGGCGCTCGGCTGCGACGTCTTCATCTGCTCCGCCTACAAGTTCTGCGGCCCGCACCTCGGGCTCGCGTACGGCCGGCACGAGCTGCTCGAGTCGTGGCGCCCCTACAAGGCACGGCCGGCCGCGTCGACTCCGGTCGGGCGGAAGTTCGAGCCGGGCACGGCTCCGTACGAGCTGCTCGCCGGCTTCTCGGCGACGATCGGCTACCTCGAGTCGCTCGGCGGCATGCCGGCGATCGCAGCGTACGAACGCGAGCTCGCGCAGCGCTTCCTCGACGGGCTGCCCGCCTCGGTCACGGTCTACGGGCCGCAGTCGACGGACGGCCGGGTCCCGACGTTCCTGCTCAACGTGGAGGGCGTTCCGGCCGCGGACGTCGCGGCACGGATGGCCGAGCAGGGCTTCGGCGTCTGGGCCCACGACAACTGGTACTCGCTCGGGCTCCGCGAGAAGCTCCCCTATCCGCAGGACGCGGTGCGCGTCGGGCTGATCCACTACAACACCGCGGACGAGATCGACCGCTTCAACGCGGCGCTCGGGCAGCTCCGGTAACGTACCGAACATATGTTCGTGTTGCACGCGGACGCGGACGCGTTCTTCGCGTCGGTCGAGCAGCGGGACGACCCGCGGCTGCGGGGCCGGCCGGTCATCGTCGGCGGCGGCGTCGTGCTCGCGGCGAGCTACGAGGCGAAGGCGTACGGAATCCGCACGGCGATGGGCGGACGGCAGGCGCGCCGCCTCTGCCCAAAGGCGATCGTCGTCCCGCCGCGCCACACGGCCTACACCGAGGCGAGCCGGGCGATGTTCGCCGTCTTCGAAGACGCCTCGCCCGTCGTCGAGGGGCTCTCGATCGACGAGGCGTTCCTCGACGTGCGCGGAATGGAGCGGATCGCCGGAACACCGGTCGAGATCGCGGTGCGGCTGCGCGCGGCGGTGCGCGAGCGGGTCGGGCTGCCGGTGACCGTCGGCGTCGCGCGCACGAAGTTCCTCGCGAAGGTCGCCAGCGGCGTCGCGAAGCCGGACGGGCTGCTCACCGTGCCTCCCGACCGCGAGCTCGCGTTCCTGCACCCGTTGCCCGTGGAATGCGTGTGGGGCGTTGGTCCGGCGACCGCGCGGCGCCTCCAGGCGTGGAACGTGCGGACGGTCGGCGAGCTCGCCGCCCTGTCGGAGTCGACGCTCGTCGCGATGCTCGGCCGGGCGACCGGCCGGCAGCTCAACGCGCTCGCCCATAACCGGGACTTTCGGCGCGTCGAATCCGGCAAGCGGCGCGGCTCGATCGGCTCGCAGCGCGCGCTCGGGCGCGGCCGGCATTCGGCGGAGAAGGTCGACGCCTCCCTCGTCGGGATCGTCGACCGAATCACGCGGCGTATGCGAACCGCGCAGCGCGCCGGGCGCACGGTCGTGCTCCGCTTGCGCTTCGGGGACTTCGAGCGCGCGACGCGCTCGCACACGCTTCCCTTCGCGACGGCGAACACGCAGGCGATCCTCGCCACCGCACGGGCACTCCTCGCAACCGCCGCGCCGCTCATCGAACGGCGCGGGATCACGATGATCGGCTGCTCGGTGGCGATGCTCGAAGACGCTCGGACGCGCCAGCTCCTGCTCGGACCGGAGGAGGCGCTCGACGCGGCCGTCGACGCGATCCGCGACCGGTTCGGCACCGCGGCGATCACGCGCGCAGTGCTGCTCGGCCGCGACCCCGGCTTCTCCATGCCGCTGCTGCCGGACTGACGATCGGGTTACCGGGGAGGCGGGATGTCCGCAAAGTGAGCGGGGTTCCAGGTCGACGCGAACGGCCCGTTCGCCGAGCCGACGACGAGCAATGCGGTTTCCGCCGCCAGCGCCCTCGCCCGGCGCCGGACGGCGGGATCGGTTACGGCAAGGACAGCTCCGCGCTCGACCCGCACCTCCTCCCCGTCCAGGTCGAACACCGCCGACCCCTCGAGCAGCACGTGGAGCTCTTGCTGCCCGCTCGCCCGCTCGTCGTGCTCCTCGACAAGGATTGGAGCCTAGGCGACGCTTCACGCCAGGATTCGCGCCAGTACGGCGGCGTCGATGTTGCCGCCGGACACGATGCAGACGCAGCGGTCCTCGCGTCTCAGCGCGGCCGCGAGCGCGAGGGCGCCGGCGCCTTCCGCGATCACGTGAGCTCGGGTGGCGAGAAGGCGCACGGCCTCTTCCACTTCATCCAGCGGGAGCGCGACCGCCTCGTCGACGAGCTCGCGCGCGCGCTCCCACACCCCGGGCAGGAGCGCACGGCCGCCGGCGCCGTCGACCCACGACGGCGTGAACTCGATCTCGCGCGGCTCGCCGGCGGCGAATGCCGCGGCCAGCGGCGCCCCGGTCTCCGGCTCCGCCGTCGCGACGCGCACTTCCGGCCTGAGCGCCTTGAGCGCGCTCGCGATCCCCGACGTCAGACCGCCGCCGCCCCACGGGATGACGACCGAGTCGAACTCGGGCGCATCCTCGGCGAGCTCGAGGCCGATCGTGCCGTTTCCCGCCATGACCGCCTCGTCGCCCGACGGGTGGACGAACAGCCCCTCGACGCCGTCGCGCCCGTGGTCGACCATCGCCTGCCACCACTCCTCGTGGGTCACGGGGACGAGCTCGGCGCCGAGCGCCTCGATCCGATCGAGCTTCGCGCGCGGCGCGCTGTCCGGGACGATCACCCGCGCCGGCACGCCCGCCTCGCGCGCCGCCCAGGCGACTCCCCGAGCCATGTTTCCCGCGCTGGCTGTGACAACCCCTGACGCCAGCTCGTCCGCCGAGGCCGCCCGTACCGCCGACAGCGCGCCGCGGAGCTTGAAGCAGCCGATCGGCTGCAGGCACTCGAGCTTCAGCCAGATCCGATCGTCGCTGCCGAGCGGCACGAGCGGCGTGCGAAGGACGTCGTCGCCGATCCGCTCGCGCGCCCGGCGGATCTCGTCGAGCGGGATCACCGACCGGTACCAGGTACCGTCACGGAACCGTCACAAGCGCGGTAGCGCGCAGCTGCCGCGACGAAGCCGCGCAGAAGACACTGACACACTTTCGTTGCGGTACCTGGTACCGGCCTCGTCAATCGGACTTCTTCGCGAGCTCGGTCAGGTCGGTGCGAACCGTCCAGAGCTCGGGGAACATCTTGTGCTTGATCAGCCCGGCGAGCAGCTCGACCGGCGTGCCCTGCGTCCCCACCACGTCCTCGCCGATCACGCGGCCGACCATCTTCACGTGCCGGAAGCGCCAGATCCCGACCTGCTCGTCCCAGTCGATCAGCGCCTCGGCGAGCTGGTACAGATCCTCGTGCTCGCGACCCTGCGTGTAGATCTCGAGCAGCGACAGCCCGCGCTCGCGGCGCAGCGAGTCGAAGGCGGCGTAGAGGTCCGGCGAGACCTGCCGGATCCCGCGGAACCCGGGCGAGTCGAAGCCCGAGCCGTGGCCGAGCACGCGGCGCACCTCCTGGTACTCCCACGGCGACATCAACTCGAGGTGCTCGAGGAACGAGACGACGTAGCGCACTGCGCGGTTCGCGCGCCCGAGCAGCCGCAGCGCGCCGGCGACGTCGCGCGCCTCGATCAGCCGCGTCGCCTCCTCGACCTCCGTCCACGCGTGCTTCAGCCACAGCTCCGACGACTGGTGGACGGTCTGGAAGAGAAGCTCGTCGCGGTGCACCCACTCGTCCGGTCCCTTCTGGAGCGCGAGGAGCTCGTCGGTGCGGAGGTAGCGCTCGTAGTCGCTCGCGCCCTCGCCCGCCAGGATCGGGGCGAACTCCTCCTCGTGGCCGTGCGGAGCGTCCACGTCGCCGACCCTACTGGAAGATCTGCATGGGGAGACCCGCGAGCGGGACGCCGCCGTCCTCGGTCACGACCCATGTGTCCTGCATGTAGAGGCACTCGACGCCGTCCGCCGCGATCGCGTGCGGGTGCATCGAGAAGACCATGTTCGTTGCGAGCTCGGTCTCGATCGCCTCGCCGATCTTCGGATGCTCGATCATCGTCATCCCGATCGAGTGGCCGGTCACGTGGCCGAGGTGGTAGCCCCGCTGCGTGAAGCCGGCCGAGACCGCGCGGTGCACGTCGTGCGCGGTCGCGCCCGCTCGGAGGGCGTTCTGCGCGACCTCGTAGTACTCCACGTATGCCTCGAGCATCCGCTTCACCTCGTCGCTCGGCGTGCCGAGCGCCCGCGAGACCTCGACCCAGTGGCCGCCCGGCCCTGCGATCTCCAGCGAGGGGATCGTGAACTCGCCGAAGATCGTGTCGTCGCGCGCGATCGCGAACTCCGCGCCGACGAGCACCATGTTCATCGTCAGCCGGCCGCAGCCGCGCTCGACGAACAGCTCCTCGGCCGGCGCGAGGACGTCTGCGGCGGAGCGGCCCGGCGCCCAGGCGCGGTGGAAGGTGTGGAAGCCCGCAACGTTGATCGCGACGCTCTCACGCACCGACTCGAGCTCGGCGTCCGACTTGACCGCGCGGGCGAGGTCGAATTCGACGTCCCAGGAGACGAGCTCGGCGGCGTCGGCGAGAGCCGCGTAGTCCCGCACGGTCATCACGTAGTCGAGCCCGTAGACGCCGACCCGCTTGCCGCGCAGCCGGTCGGCGAGCCACTCTCCCGGCCGGTCGGCAAAGACCTGGTCCGCGATCTGCGAGTCTCCGTGCTCGCCGACGTAGCGCGCCTCGGCGGGGAAGACGATCGCCGGCTCGCCGTCCCTCGGCACCAGGACGTACGCGTACCGGTGGACGATCTGGAAGCCGGAGAGATAGGTGACGGCGCCCTCGAAGCCCGTGTACTCGGAGCCGCAGACGAGCGCGGCGTCGAGCCCGCCCCGCTCCAGTGCCTCGCGCACGCGCGTGTGCCGGGCGGTCAGCTCTGCGTCCACGACGCCTCCACCCCTTTCACGAGTGCCTGGATCGCGGCGTTGAGCGGCGTCGGCACCCCGTACTCGCGGCCGAACCCCACGATTCCTCCGTTGAGGTAGTCGACTTCCGTCTGCCGTCGCGCCTCGACGTCCTGGAGCATCGACGCCTTATGGCCGTAGGCGACGTCCGGGCGCGCGGCGTGGTCGATCAGCTCCTCGGGATCGGCGTCGAGTTCGATCCCCTGCGCGGCCGCGACCGCCTTGCCTTCATCCACAAGGCCGGTCACGAGGACGCGAAGATCGGGCCGCTCGCACACCCGGCCGTGGGTGAGGCCGGTGAGCGCGCCGATCGGGTTCGTCGAGGCGTTGAAGATGACCTTGCGCCACTGCGGGCCTCGAGCGTCCTCGACCGCGGCCGCCGGCATCCCAGCCCGCGTGCAGGCGTCCGCGAGCCGCTCCACCTCGGCCAGCGGCGTGCGCTCGTCGTAGGGACCGAGCGTCGTGTCGCCCTTCACGTCCCACTGCACCTGGCCCGGCCCGAGCAGCTTCCCGGCCGGAAAGGTCGTGCCGCGGATCACGCGCTCGACGTGCGGGGCGATCGTCTCCTCGTTGCCGAGGCCGTTCTGGACGGTGGCGACGTAGCCGTCGGCGAAGGCGTGCGCGGTGGCAGCGATCGCCGGCTCGGTGTGCATCGCCTTCGTCGCCACGATCCCGAAGTCGCAGGGCGGAAGGTCACTCGCGTCGCTCGTCGCGCGTGGGCGCCCGACGACGTCCCCGGCGCCGGTGAGCCGCAGGCCGTCGCGGTTGATCGCTGCGACGTGCAGTTCGTTGAGGTCGAAGGCCCAGACCTCGACGTCGTCCAGCAACGACAGGTTCGCTGCAAAGAGCGACCCCACTGCGCCACAGCCCACGACCGCGATCCTCACGGGTGGCGTGACACTTTTGTTGGGGTACCTGGTACCGGTCTCGTGCTCACTCCGAGTAGCTCGCCTCCCTCGCCTTGACGAGCCTATAGACGGCGGTCTGCAGCGGCACCGGCACCGCGTGCCGCTCGGCTTCGCGCACGAGGGCTCCGTTGATCAGCTCAACCTCGGTGGGCCGCCGCGCCTCGACGTCCTCGAGCATCGAGGGGTAGTGCCGGTGGCCCCGCTGCGTCGCGAGGACGTTCATCTCCCACGGGTCGTCGTGCAGCTCGACGCCCGCCGCCGCGGCGACGGCCTTGCCCTCGTCGACGAGGTCGCGGACGAGCGAGCCGAGATCCGACAGCTGCTCGGTCTGGGCGAAGTGGAAGTCGTGCGGCAGGCCGGTGAGCGCGGCCACGCCGTTCACCGTCGCGTTGAAGACGAGCTTCGACCACTGCGCGGGCCGCAGGTCGGGGAAGGCCTCGGCCTTGAGCCCGCCTGCCTCGACCAGCTCTGCAACGCGACGGGCGTCGGCCTCGGTCGTCTCGCGGTAGGGGCCGATCCAGGTCGCGGTGTCGAGGACGTACTCGACGTGCGCATCGCCGTGGCGCGTGCCGCTCATGAACGTGACCGCGGAGAGAAGCGGCCAGGCGCCGTGCGCGGCCACGATCTCCTCGGCGCCGAGCCCGTTCTGGACCGTCATCACCGTCGCACCCGCGAGCCTTCCCTCCAACCGCGCTGCGAGCGTGTCGAGGTCGGTGCTCTTGCAGGCGAGGATCGCGAGCTCGGCGTCGGCGGGCAGCGCGGCGGGATCGACGGCCGCGTCGAGCTGCGCCGTGAAGTCGCTTCGCCCCGATACGCGGAGGCCTTGCTCGCGCAGCGCTGCGGCGTGCTCCTCCCGCCGCGTGAGCACCGTCACGTCGGCGACGCGCGCGAGGTGTGCGGCGAGGAGAGAGCCGATCGAGCCCGCTCCGGCAACGACGACCTTCGTCACGCTTCGACCGCGACCGCCCCGGTCTCGCGCTGGATCACGGGAATGACGTGCTCGGCGAAGAGCTCCTGCGCCTTGATCGCCTTCCAGTGCTCGACGCCGCCGGGATTCGTCGTGATCGCGATCTCCGTCAACCCATCGCAGACCTCGATCGTCTCGCGGATTCGCTGGATCACGTCCTCCGGCGTGCCGACCCAGACGATGTCGCCGGCGATCATCTCGTCGTACGGCGTCGCCGCGAGCTTCTCCATGATCCCGGCGGCGTAGAAGCCGTAGCCGGCCGCGTTGAGCGCGTCGCTCGGCGGGACCGGGTAGTCCGTCAGCGGCGACGCGTTGCCCTTGAGGAAGCCGGGCATGTGCTGCTCCGCCTCGCGCAGCGCCAGCTCGCGGTCGTCGTCGATGTAGCAAGCGTGGATCCAGATGATGTCCGGCGTCGTCCCGTACTCGGCGCACTTCGCGCGGTAGAGGTCGAGCTGCTCCTTGAGCGCGGCATAGGGAAGCAGCGGCGGCACTGCGACAGCCCAGCCGTGCTTCGCCGCGAGGTCGTACGTGCGGTCGGAGGTGCCGCCGAGCACGACGCGGAACTTGTGCCCGCTGAACGGAATCACCTGGCTGTCCTGCACGTTCCAGTACTCGCCCTCGAAGCTGACGACGTCGGAGTGCAGCGCCTCCACGAAGAGGTCGAGCGCCTCCTCGTAGCGCGGCCGCGCGGTCTCGTCGAGCGGCGTCCCCGCGGGCAGGGGGATCCAGCCGTGGCCGCGGCCGACGCCGAACTCGTAGCG
>DATBAH010000047.1:0-6773 GCA_036271615.1 Gaiellaceae bacterium | reverse complement strand
CAACAGACTGTTACAAGGTTGAGGGGCCCGCGCTCGTCGAGTTGCCGGGCGCGACGTGCTGGGTGCCCGAGGGCTGGCGCGGCGAGACGAACGACGACGGGACATTGGTGTTGACGCGATGAACGTCGAGCTGCAGGTGATCGGTGCGTCCCTGCGGTCGATTGCGGACGAGATGGGCGCCGTTCTGATCCGCTCCTCGTTCTCCGCCAACATCAAGGAGCGGCGCGACTGCTCGACCGCGCTGTTCGACGAACGCGGCCGGATGATCGCGCAGGCCGAGCACATCCCGGTTCATCTGGGCGCGATGCCCGACGCGGTCGCGGCGGTCCTGCGGCTCCGGCTCGAGCCCGGGCAGGTCGCGATCCTCAACGACCCGTACACGGGCGGCACGCACCTGCCCGACGTGACGCTCGTCTCGCGCACCGCCCTCGGCTTCGCGGTCTCGCGCGCCCATCACGCGGACGTCGGCGGGATCGAGCCCGCGAGCCTGCCCGCCTTCTCCCATACGCTCGAGGAAGAGGGCGTAATCCTGCCGCCTCAGCTCCTCACCAACGACGTACTCGAGCGCTTCGTCGAGTCGACCCGGCAACCCGAGGAGCGCCGGGGCGACCTCCGCGCTCAGCTATCCGCTCACCGGCTCGCCGAGCGGAGGCTCGAGGAGTTGTGCCGCCGGTGCGGTCGCGACGAGGTCGTCGCTGCGATGGCCGAGCTCTACGCCTACTCCGAGCGGATGGTGCGGGCGGCGCTCGCGGAGCTTCCGGACGGGCGGGGCGAGGCCGAGGATGTCGTCGAGGCCGTCGACGGCGACCTGCCGATCCACTGCACGGTCGAGCTCGCCGGCGACGGGATCCGGATCGACTTCACGGGAACGGCGCCGCAGTACGACGGCAACCTCAACTGCCCGCTCTCGGTGACGAAGTCCGCGTGCTACTTCGTCGTCCGCTGCCTGACCGAGCCGGATCTGCCTGCGTCGGGCGGCGCGTTCGCTCCGGTCGCCGTGACGGCCCCGGAGGGCTGCCTTGTCAACGCGCAATCGCCGGCGGCGGTCGTCGCCGGCAACACCGAGACCTCGTCACGCATCGTCGACGTGGTCTTCTCCGCGTTGAGCGAGCTCATGCCGGTTCCCGCGGCGGGGCAGGGGACGATGAACAACCTCGCCCTCGGCAACGACCGGTACACGTACTACGAGACGGTGGGCGGCGGCCAGGGCGCCTGTCTCGACGCCGACGGCCCGAGCGGCGTCCACGTGGCAATGTCGAACACGCTCGCGACGCCGACCGAGGCGATCGAGCTCGAGTACCCGATCCGCGTCGAGCGCTGGGAGCTGCGCCTCGGCTCCGGTGGAGCCGGCGCCCACCGAGGCGGCGACGGCGTCGTCCGCGAGCTGCGCATGCTCGAGGACTGCCGCCTCTCGATACTCGCCGAGCGGCGGCGCAACGCGCCACCCGGTCGCGCCGGCGGCGAGGACGGCGCGCGCGGCTGCACCCTCGTGAACGGTGAGGAGCAACCGCCGAAGGTGACGCGTCAGCTCCACGCGGGCGATGTCGTCCGCGTCGAGACTCCGGGCGGCGGCGGGTACGGCGCGCCGAAGTAGGCTCTGGACGATGGAACGTCCGGTCAAGGTGGCGTGCGTCCAGGTCCAGCCGGTGGTGCTCGACCGCGAGGCGACGATCGACAAGCTCGAAACCGTCGCCGCGGAGGCCGCAAGGGAGGGCGCCGAGCTCGTCGTCTTCCCCGAGACCTTCGTCCCCGTCTACCCGTCGTCGCGCTGGGCGAAGGCGTTCGCCGGCTGGGACGCCGCGGGCGCGAAGGAGACGTTCGCACGCCTCGCGCAGGAGTCGGTCGCCGTCGGCTCACCGGCCGAGCGGCGGATCGCTGCGGCGGCGAAGGAGCTCGGCATCTGGATCGTGACGGGCGTCAACGAGGTCGAGGCCGAGCGCCCGGGGACGATCTACAACTCGCTCCTCTACCACTCGCCTGCCGGCGAGCTCGCGCTCCACCACCGCAAGCTCGTGCCGACCAATCACGAGCGGCTTGTCTGGGGCCAGGGCGACGGCCGGGGCCTCGAGGCGGTCGAGACTGGCTTCGGCCGGGTCGGCGGCCTGATCTGCTGGGAGAACTACATGCCGCTCGCGCGGGTCGCGCTCTACGAGTCCGGAATCGAGATCTACGTCGCCTCGACCGCGGACGACGGCGACGCCTGGCAGCAGACGCTCGTTCACATCGCCCGCGAGAGCCGCGCGTACGTCGTCGCGCCGGCGCACTTCCAGCTCGAGTCGGCGTACCCCGACGACTTTCCGCTCGCCGCCGAGATCGAGGGAGCAGGCACGATCGGCCGCGGCGGCAGCGCGATCCTCGCTCCCGACGGCTCGTATCTCGCCGGCCCGCTCTACGACGAGGAGGGGATCCTGTACGCGGAGCTCGACCCGGCGCGGCTGCTCGCCGAACGGCAGCGCTTCGACCCGGTCGGCCACTACAGCCGGCCGGACGTGCTCCAGCTCACAGTTCGCGCGGACGGTGCGCTGACGAGTACACGTCCTTCCGCGCAATCTTCCCGTCCCTGAGCGGGAAGACGTCGACTCCGTCCCACTCCTTCGAGCCGGTGGACGCGGTCCACTCGCAGACGGCGAAGTCGTCGCCGGCGTTGAGCGAGCGCGCCGTGAAGCGGAGCGTCGGGTTGTTGCGGAAGATCTGCGCGATGTGCTCGCGTACCGCGGCGGCGCCTTCGGCTCGCTCGTCCGCGGTGTGGTTGTCGAAGACGATGTCCGGGTGGTGGAGGTCGTCGATCGCGTCGAGATCCTGCGCGTTCCACGCGGCGTTGTAGCGCTCGATCAGTCCCTGAACCGCGGTTGCGTCCATCTCCTGCGGGAGATTACGCGCAGTAGCATCGTCGGATGGTGACGGCGGGCCGCAGGTACGACCTCTACAGCGACGCCTTCCGTGCGGACACGTACGCGACCTTCGCGCGCATGCGCGAGGACGACCCCCTCCTCTGCCAGCCCGGGCTCGACGGCGAGTCGCCGATCTGGTTCGTGACCCGGTACGACGACGGAGAGGCGATCCTGCTCGACGACGAGCGCTTCGTCCGCGACCCTCGGCTGGCGCTCACGCCGGACGAGCTCGCGGCGTTCGACGTCGGCCTCCCGGACTCGATGGCGTTCATCGACAGCAACATGCTCAACCGCGACGGCGACGACCACCGGCGTCTCCGCCGCCTCGTCTCGAAGGCGTTCACGCCGCGGATGATCGAGCGGTTGCGACCGCGCATCCAGGAGATCGCGGACGGGCTGATCGACCCCGTGGCCGCCAGAGGCGAGATGGAGCTGGTCTCCTCGTTTGCGTTCCCGCTGCCGATCACGGTGATCGCGGAGCTGCTCGGCGTTCCGCCGGCCGACCGCGACCGCTTTCGCGAGTGGTCGGACGCGATGGTGCGACCGGCGCTTGCCGCCGCCGAGCTGGAGCGGTTCGGCGCCTTGATGACGGAGCTCGTCGCGTATCTGCACGTGCTCTTCGAGGAGCGGCGGAGTGAGCCTGGGGAAGATCTCGTCAGCGCGCTGGTCGCAGTCGAGGACGGCGGTGACACGCTCTCCGAGGAGGAGCTGTCGAGCATGGTCGCGCTCCTGATCGTCGCCGGCCACGAGACGACGGTGAGCCTGATCGGCAACGCCACGCTCGCACTGCTCACGCATCCCGAGCAGTTGGCGGAGCTCCGACGCGACCCGTCGCTGCTGCCGCGCGCGGTCGAGGAGCTGATTCGCTACGACGGTCCGGTCGAGCGGACGCTCAACCGGTGGGCCGCGGTGGACGTGGAGCTGCGCGGCCGGACGATCCATCGCGGCGACGCGGTGATCGTCATCCTCGGCGCCGCCGATCGCGACCCGGAGCGATTCGACGACCCGGACAGGCTCGATCTCGCCGCCGAGCGTGAGACGCGGCTCCTGGCCTTCGGCCGCGGCAGCCACTTCTGTCTCGGCGCCCCGCTCGCGCGGCTCGAGGCCGAGATCGCGCTCGGAACGCTCCTGCGGCGGCTGCCCGGACTGCGGCTCGCGCTCCCGCAAGAGGACTTGCGCTGGCGGCCGGTCCCGCTCTTCCGGAGCCTCGTCGCGCTGCCGGTCGCCTGGGACGCCTAACCGGCGGAGCGCCGCCGCAGGACTCGCGCGTCCCCGACGCGCCGCGTCACGCCGTCCGCGTCGAAGCGCTCGAGATAGAGCTGCGCCGTCTTGCGGCCGACGCCGAGAGCGTCGCGGAACTCGGCCAGGGTGATGCCGTCCGCGAGGACGGCTCGCGCCTGCTCGTACGCCTCCGGCGAGATCGCGAACCCGTCGCCGACCCGCACGAGCCGGCCCTGCTCCTCGAGGAAGCGGGCGAGCGCGGCGTCCTCGACCCGAACCGGCTCGACGCCGAGCTCGGCTTCGATTGCCGCGGCCTCTTGCTCGCGAGCGCCAAGCTCGGCGGCGGCACCCGGACGGTAGAGCTTGGCGCCCCGCAGCTCGAGACCGAGCTCTGGGAGGACGGCCTTCACCCATTCCTCGGCGGGAACGGGAACGCCCGGGTCGAGCGGATCGGCCCCGTCGATCGCCTGATCCAGCTCGGCTCGGAGCTCGTCGAGCCACGCCTGCGACCAGCGCCACTCTCCCTCCACGCGGACGGGAGCATGGACGAGGGTCTCGCCGCGCTCGAGCGCCTCGAAGCGGGCGAGATCGGCGTGCCGTGACGGGTTCGGGTCGAGAACGACACCGCCGCCGACCGTCGTTCCGGCGCGCAGCACGACACGGTCGCCGCGCGCGGCGACGACGGGCCGCGAGAGGCGCAGCTGCGCGAAGCGGTCGCCGGCGCGTACGACCCGCGCGGTCGTCTCCGCGGTTCCGTGGTGGAGCACGACGCGGGCCGGGATCTCTCGCAAGAGCTCCAGCGTCACGTCGAGGCGGAAGCTCGGCCGCGCCGATCCCGGAGTGACGAGAACGTCGCCGCGGCGCAGCTCCCGCCGTTCGACCCCGGGGAGGGCGACGGCGACCCGCTGTCCCGCGTCGGCGCGCTCGACTGGCCGGTCGTGCACCTGCACGCTTCGCACGCGCAGGCTTCGGCCGCGCGGCTCGACGCGCAGCTCGTCGCCCTCGCCGATCGTCCCCGACCAGAGCGTCCCCGTCGCGACCGTCCCGATCCCGCGGAGCGTGAACGAGCGGTCGACGTGGAGCCGGACAGGGCCTTTCGCGTCGTGTCGTGCCACGTGGGCCGCCGTCTTCGCCAGCGCCTCCCGGAGCTCGTCGAGGCCGGCGCCGGTGCGCGCGCTCGTCGCGACCACGGGAGCGCCCGGGACGAGCTCCTCCGCTTCGACGCGGGCGAGCTCTAGCATCTCCCCGTCGACCGCGTCGGCCTTCGTGAGCGCGACGACGCCGTGCTCGATCCCGAGCAGCCGCAGAATCGCGAGATGCTCGTGTGTCTGCGGCCGCGCTCCCTCGCCGGCGTCGATGACGAGGAGAAAGAGGTCGATGCCGCTCGCGCCCGCCACCATGGTGCGGACGAAGCGCTCGTGCCCGGGGACGTCGACGACCGAGAGGCTCGTGCCGTCGGGCAGCTCGAGCGGCGCGTAGCCGAGGTCGATCGAGATGCCGCGCTCGTGCTCCTCGGGGAGCCGGTCGGTGTTCTTGCCGGTCAGCGCCTCGACGAGCGCCGTCTTGCCGTGGTCGATGTGCCCCGCCGTGCCGGCCGTCAGCGGCATGTGGCGACGATCGGGCTCTCGAGTGACTCGACGTGGAAGCCGGCGCCCTCGAGCAGTGCATGCCACTGCTGTTCGTCGCGTTAGCGGCCGCCGGCGAGGACGAGCATCAGGAGGTCGAGCCACTTCGCGCCGTCGGCGCCGTTGCCCGGCTTGATCACGGACTCGTTGATCAACAGGCGCGCGTGCGCGGGGGCGGCGGCACGGATCGTGCGCAGGATCCGGGCCGCGTCCCCGTCGGGCCAGTCGTGGAGGATCCCGGACAGGACGTACGCGTCTCCCTCCGGCACTGCTTCGAAGAAGCTCCCGGGCACGAACTCGATCCGGTCGCCGAGCGCCGCCTCGTCTCGCACAGTCTCGGGCAGGTCGAGGACGATTCCGCGCAGCTCGGGACGGAGCTCGACCAGCTTGTCGAGCAGCGCGCCGTTCCCGCCGCCGACGTCGACGACGACCTCGCCGTCGCGCCACTCGAGCGCCGCGAGCCGCTCGGCGGGTCGCAAGCGCTCGCCCGCCATCGCGGCGTCGAACGACCCCCGCTCGTCTGGGTGCTCCGCGAGCCACTCCCAGAAGCCGGTTCCGAATCGCTGCGGGAACGGCGCCTCTGACGTCGTTGCTTCGAGATCCGTCGTCGCGCCGAAGAAGATGCCGCCGAAGAGATGCGCGAACTCGCTCCAGCCCGGTGCGAGCAGGTGACGCGACTCGTCCGTGTGCTCGAACACGCCGGGGTCTGTCTCCCGGAAGATGCCGTCGCTCGCGAGCGCGCGCAGGAGACGGTGCACCGTGTCGGGGTCGCCCCCGAGCTCCAAGACCGGCCGTGGGCCGTCCGCCAGCGCCTCGGGGACGCCGGCGTCGACGACCGCGGCGAGCGCCTTCGTCGTCAGCGAGCCGCGCATGACGTCCCAAAGCACTGCCTCGGGCGGCCGCTCGCTCATGCGCGCGCCCGCGCGACTGCGGTTGCGGCTTCCTCGGCTTCCGCATCCGTGAGCGTGAGGCAGTCGAGCAGAAGCCGGCCGTCGCGGACGACGCCGACGACGGGCGGCTCGCCCACGCGCAGCGG
>DATBAH010000046.1:0-9039 GCA_036271615.1 Gaiellaceae bacterium | reverse complement strand
GGAACCAGGGTCGGTTTCGTCGGGCTTGGTCACATGGGCGGGAACATGGCCGCACGGTTCCTCGCCGCGGGGTACTCGGTCTACGGCGAAGCGCGCAGCCGCGAGCATGCGGGACAGCTGATCGACCAGGGATTGCAGTGGCGCGACTCGCCGCGGGAGCTCGCGGAGGCGGTGGACGTCGTCTTCACTTCGGTGCCGGACGACACCGCACTCGAGGAGGTCGCGTCAGGCCCGGACGGGATCCTCGCCGCCCTCGACGCAGGCAAGACGTGGGTCGACGTGAGCACGGTCAGCCCGCAGGCGAGTCGTGAGCTCGCGAAGCGCGCGCAGGCACAGGGGGCCAGGATGCTCGACGCGCCCGTCTCGGGAAGCGTCCCGCAGGTGCGATCCGGGACGCTGACCATCATGGTGGGCGGAGACGAAGCCGCGTACCGCGCGGTCGAGCCGCTCCTCCGCGAGCTCGGCACCCCGAACTACGTCGGCGAGAACGGCCAAGGCCTCGCGCTCAAGCTCGCGATCAACATCAGCCTCGCCGTGCAGATGCTCGCATTCGCAGAGGGGCTGCTTCTCGCCGAGCGATCGGGGGTCGACCGGCAACGCGCACTCGAGATCATGGAAGCGAGCCCGATCGGATCGCCGATGCTGAGAGCCAGGTCGTCGATCATCCTCGACCCGCCCGCGGAGGCGTGGTTCGACCTGGGCTTCATGCACAAGGACATCGAGCTGGCGCTCGACACGGCACGAAAGCTGCAGATCCCCTTGCCCACCGCCGAGCGCACCGACGAGATTCTCGAGCGGGCCGAGGCCCTCGGATACGAGCACCGCGACCTCGCTGCACTCTTCCAGGCCCTCGAGCAGATCGCGGACGGCGGCGGCTGAGGAATGGGCGGCGCCTGGACCGATGTCGTCGAGACGCTCGGCCCACGCGCGAGCACTCGAGAGGACGGGCTGCCGCCTCTGCTCGTCGTGCTGACGGTCGTGACCGGCGTGGTCGACGCTCTCGCCTATCTGCGGCTGGGACACGTGTTCGTCGCCAACATGACCGGGAACGTCGTCTTCCTCGGCTTCGCAGCCGCCGGCGCGAACGGCCTCTCCGTCTGGGGATCGCTGCTCGCGCTCGCGTGCTTCCTGCCGGGCGGCATCGCGGCCGGGCGACTCGCCTCCCGCTTCGGGGTCGACCGTCGCCGCCAGCTGTATGGCGCGGCCGCGGCGGAGCTCGTCCTCTGCTCGATCGCCCTCGTGGTCGCGGCCGTCGCCGGCGAACATCTCGGAGCCGGTAGCCGCTACGGGCTGATCGCGCTCCTCGCGCTGGCGATGGGAGTCCAGAACGCCACCGCTCGGCGGCTCGCGGTCGCCGACTTGACGACGACCGTCCTCACCCTGACGCTGACGGGGATCGCCTCGGACTCCCGGCTCGGCGGCGGATCCGGTGCGAATACGGCTCGCCGGGTCCTCGCCGTTGGCGCGATGCTGCTCGGCGCAGTCGTGGGAGCGCTGCTCGTGCTCCACGTGCGGCCGGTCGCCCCGCTCGTGCTCGCTGCGGCACTCCTCGCGCTCGTCGCCGTCGGCGCCCGCCGCCGCCTACACGCCGGGCAGTGAGACGCGCAGCATCCAGAGCTGCTTCTCGAGCTCGCGCACGACCTCGATCAGGACGTCCTGCGAGGCGAGGTCGACCTCGCCGAGCCGGTCCATTCGCGCCCGGATGCGCTCCGTCACGTCGGCCAGTCGCGGAATCAGCTCGTGCAGCGCGGCGTCGGTGTCGAGCGATCCGGCGTCGACCGCACCGATCTCGCTGTCGCTGCTCACGGTGGCGGCCCGGCCGTCGGGCGCGACGCCGAGTGCCACAGCGCGCTCGGCAACCGTGTCCGAGAGGTCGTGCCACGAGTCGACGAGCTCGTCGAGGTGCTCGTGCAACGGCTTGAAGGGGCGTCCGTAGATGTTCCAGTGGAGCTGCTTGCCGATCAGCGACAGGTCGATCAGCTCGACGAGCGTCGCCTGGAGCTCGCGCCCCGCCTCGTCGCGGTGATGGTGATCCAGAGCCGGTAGATGCGCCTGCTGTGACTGAGATGCCATCTGATCCTCCTTTTCCGCACATACTCCCCTCTGACAGGTCCGCTGCGCAACGAAGGAGACCATATGTCTGCCACCGCCGATCCCGTCAGCTTCGACCATGACATCAAGCCTCTGTTCCGCGACCGGGACCACAGCTCGATGAAGTTCTTCGTCGACCTCTGGTCGCACGACGACGTCGCCCGCGAGAGCGACGCGATTCTGGAGCGCCTGCGCGACGGCTCGATGCCGTGCGACGGCGCCTGGGACGGCGATCGGATCGCCCTCTTCCAGCAGTGGGTCGACGAAGGAAAGGCGGCCTGACCGATAGGGTCCGACCATGGACGATCAACAGATCCACGGGACGATCGAGGAGCTCGTCGCCGAGGAGCACGAGCTGTGGCAGCGGGAGTCGGCCGGGGACTCGAGCGACTCCGAACGGCAGCGGCTCGAGCAACTCCAGGTGTCGCTCGACCAGTGCTGGGACCTCCTCCGCCAGCGACGCGCCCTGCGCGACGCCGGCCGCGATCCCGACACCGCCGAGGCACGGCGGCCGGAAGTCGTCGAGCACTACGAGCAGTAGGTCTTGACTGCCGTCGGGCGTCTACGACAAGGCGGCCGGCGCAGGCCGCTCCGCGAGCGGCACATCCGGAACGCCTGCCAGCGGCAACGAGATCCAGACGTCCGCTCCCCCGGACGGAGGCTCGGCAAGGCCGGCGCCGCCGCCGTGCGCGCCGGCGACGAGCTCGACGATCGAGAGCCCGAGCCCGGACCCGCCGCCGCTGCGCGCCTCGTCGCCACGACTGAAGCGATCGAAGGCGCGGTCCCGGAACTCGAGTGGGAAACCCGAACCGGCGTCGCTGACGTGAAGCTCGACGAAGCCGCCGCTCGCCTCGGCTCTGAGCTCGACCGTGCCCTCGCCGTGCGCGAGAGCATTGTCGACGAGGTTCACGAGCGCCTGGCCCGCGCGAAGCGGATCGGCTTCGACGTGGAGGTCGGTCTCCACAACGCGGATCTCCCGGCCGAGCGAGGTCGCTCGGCTCGCGAACCGAGTCGCGGCGTCGCTCAGCAGATCTTCGGCCGCGACGACCTCTCGCCGGATCGGCAGCGGTCCCTGGTCCGCGCGGGCGATGAGCAGCAGATCGTCGGCGAGCCGGGACAGGCGCTGCGTCTCGACGGCGGCGGAGCGCAGCGCGCTCTCGAGCTCCTCGCGCGAGCGCGGGCGACGTAGCGCGAGGTCGAGCTCGGTCTGGAGCAGCGAGAGCGGAGTCCGGAGCTCGTGGCTTGCGTCGGCGACGAAGCGGCGCTCGTGCTCGACGGCCGCTTGCAGGCGAGCGAGCATCTCGTTCAGCGTCTGTGCGAGCCGAGATATCTCGTCCCCCGCCGGCGGCACGGGCAGCCTGCTCGGCTCCCCGGGATGGACGGCTTCTGCCCGCCGACGCAGGAGCTCGACCGGACCCAGCGCCCGGGCCGTGAGCGCGTACCCACCGAGCGAAGCGGCGAGCAGTGCCAGGGGCAGGAAGATCAGGAGCTCGTGACGCAGATGGTCGAGCGACTCGTCTCGGGGCTCCAACGAGCGGGCGAGCACCACGACGCGGCTCTTTCCGGGAACGGGTAGCGCGAGGACGCGCCAGTCACCGTGCCGGTGCGGGACCGGCTCGTCGAACCAGCGTCTGCCTGCGAGCGCCTGGGCGACGACCCGACGTCCGATGAGTGGCGCCAGTTGCTGGGGCTGCGAGTGGAGCAGCTGCCCGAGCGGCCCGAACCGTTGCGTGAGCGTCGGGCCGCTCCCGGTGTCGGCGTCGACGCTGCCCCCGCCGAGCGCCTCTCGAGCCTGCCCGACGAGGGTCTGGTCGACCGTTCCGAGGAGCTCGTTGGCGACGCGCTGGTACACGAAGAGGCCGACCGCCGCGAGCACGACGGCCATCGCCGCGGCAAAGCTCAGGGTGAGTCGGACCCGGATCGGAACCCTGCTCACGGTTCTGCCGTGAGCCGGTAGCCCACGCCACGGATGGTCTCGATCGAGTGGCGCCCGAACGGGCGATCGATCTTTTCCCGCAGATAGCGGACGTAGACGTCCACGACGTTCGACCTGCTCTCGAAGGCCATGTCCCAGGCGCCGTCGAGCAGCTGCGTGCGGCTGAGCGTCATGCCCGGCCGTCGCATGAACAGCTCGAGAAGCGCGAACTCCTTCGCCGAAAGGTAAAGCTCCTGGTCGCCGCGCCATGCCCTGTGCGCAGCCGGATCCAACCGGAGGCCGCCTGTCTGGAGGACGGGCGGACGCTCCGCTGGCGCCCGTCGGGTCAGTGCGCGAAGCCGCGCGAGCAGCTCCTCGAAGACGAAGGGCTTCGTCAGATAATCGTCCGCGCCGACGTCGAGGCCGCTGACGCGGTCCTCGACCGCGTCACGCGCCGTGAGCATCAGCACCGGAGACCAGACGCCGCTTTCGCGCATCCGCCGACAGATCTCGAACCCGTCCGCCCCCGGCAGCATCACGTCGAGGACGATTGCGTCGTAGGGAACGGCCTGCGCCATCCAGAGCGCCTCCTCGCCGCGGTCGGCGAGGTCGGTCGCATAGCCCTCCTCGCCCAAGCCGCGTCGGAGGAGCTCGCCGAGCTTCCTCTCGTCCTCGACTACCAGGACTCGCATGACGTAGTCATTGTCGCTCCGCCGGTGAGAGTCGGATGAATCAACCGGTGGTGGGATGCGTCGGCGTCGTTCCGTCAGGGGCGAGGAGGTCGAAGCCGTCGGGGGTGTTGAGGCGTCCCGGAGCAGTGCCGGCAGCCCCCGTTATGCCGTACTGCCAGACGAGCGCCTTGGTCGACGGGTCGATCGCCACCATGCGGTTGTTGTAGTCGTCGTTGACCATGAAGACGCCGGAAGGGAGACGCTCGACCAGCGACGGGTGGTCGAGCACGCCGGGACCGCTCGTGGGCTGGTAGCGGTACTCGATCCGGCCGCGCCGGTCGAATTCGACGATTCCCCCCGGGTCTTCGTAGTCGGCGACGAGGTAGCGGTCGGGGCCAAGCTGCTGCGGGTCGGAGGGATAGCCGATCGCGAGGTGCACCGCCCAGACGCGCCGTCCTGAAGGCCTGAGCTCGTCGATCCAGCTCCCGTTGATCTCCGAGACGAGCAGGTTGCCGTCCTGGAGGGGCGTGTCGCCGTTCGGCGATCCCAGCGCGCTCGGAGGGTCGTGCACGCAGCGGCCGGGTGTACCGATCTGATGGAGGACGCGCTTCGTGTGGGGGCTGAGGATGAGGACGCGGCAGTTCTGCGCGTCGGCGACGGTGATCTCGCCGTTGCGAAGGAGGTACGTGTCGTCGGGCGTGTTGAGATATCCGGGCGAGGCTCCCGGAGTGCGCGGGTGGCCGTACTGGAACAGGATGCGCCCCGACGGGTAGGCGATCTCGACGATCGTGTCGTTGTCCTCCTGGTTGGAGATGATCGCGCGCCCGTGGTGGATGAAGAAGGCGTCGTCGGGGAAGTAGAAGCCGCCGCGCGGCGCCGGCCGCCGGCGCGAGGGGTAGATCCAGAGGCGGGTATTGCGGTCGTCGAGGAGGAGCAGCCGGTCGTTGCCGCGGTCGGCGATCAGCAGCTTGTCGCCGAAGAATGGCGATCCGGCGCCAGGATCTCCGGCTCTCCCGAAGCCCGGGTTCGGGACGACCATCTGGACATCGGCAGTCGGCCGGCCCCCGCTGCCTTCGCCGCCGACGATCCAGAGGCGGCCGTCGCTCACCGCCGTCCCGGCGTTGGCTACGCCGACTCGCAGCGATCCCGCGCGCAGGAACGCGGCTCCGCTCGGCCGGAAGGCATAGATGGCCTTGGTTGCTCCTCTGGGTGTGCGGCCGCCGGCGAGGTAGATCGTGTTGCCGAGCACGGCGGCTGCCGCACCTGAGAGCGGGACGGGCAGGCGCCCGACCACACGCGCCGTCCGCGTGCTCGGGTCGACGAGCTGAACGGCGCTGCTGGGATGCCCGTTCGCACCGAGGCCGCCGAAGACGTAGATGCGCGAGCCGAGAACGGCTAGCGCCGGATAGCGGACCGGAACCCGAAGCGCTACGACCGCGCGGTAGCTGAGCCCGTCGGTGGTCGCGAGGACCTCGGCATCCATCGCCGATCCGTCGTATCCGCCGACCACGTACGCCGTGCGGCCGATGGTCACCGCGCCCGCGTCGGCGCGCGCGCTCGGGAGGCCACCACCAGAGACTGTCTTTCCACTCCGCTCGATCTGGATCGCGCGGGCCGGCGTCGCAGAACCGCCGCCGATCACGAAGACGCGCCCACCGAGCTCCGCCACCGCCGCGTCATGAGTCGGCTGCACGAGCGGCCCGCCGGGCGAGACCCGCCCGCTTCGCGTATCGAGGACCTCGACTGAGGAGGTCGAAGAGGCACCGGAGTCGAGGCCGCCGAGAACGACGAGGCGGTGCATCCCGGACCGCGGGACCACGACCTCCCGGCTGAGCGGCGAGGCTAGCCGCCAGGGAAGAAGGCCGGCCTCCACAGCAGGAGGCCGCACCGGCAGAGTCAGCTTTGCGTCCCGCGCGGGCCGTTGCCGAGGAGGCTTGGCCTTGTGCCCGCCTCCGGAAGCGAAGGCGAGCGCAATCGCAGCGATCGCCGCGACCGAAAGGAGCATGAAGAGCGCCGATCGTCTGCGCACCTCGATAGTCCAACAGATGTCCGTGAGAGCGGCCTGAGCCCTCGCTCGTAATCTCTTCAGAGCCGTCTCACATCCGACTCTCATCGGCCACGGGCACGCTGCCGCCAGCTATGTCAGGGCATTCCCGCATCGAGCTGGCGCGAGCCCGCGCGCGGGGCGCGAAGAGGGCTATCGGAGTGTTGACGGCTGTCGTCTTCGGCGTCGCCTTCGTCGGCGCGAAGGTCCACGCGCCCGGCCACGCGAAGGGGACGGCTAAGTCCCTCGGCGCTCCTTCCTCCTTCGAGCGGGCCGTGCGGCGCAGCGTCGCGCAGGGCGGTCAGATAGCGCCGGCGGTCCAGCCACCGCCGGTCGCCAGCTCGACGTCGTGAGCGCCGGCGCCGTGCACCGCTTTCGCGCGATGGGGTGCGAGGTCGCGGTCTCGGGGAGCTTCCGGATTTCGCCGGCCGGGGTGCTCGAGCGCTGGGAGGAGGCCTTCAGCCTCTTCCGCCCGGAGTCGGAGCTGTCGCGCGTGAACGCATCGGAGGAGCGAGTGCTCCGCGTGTCGCGACTCTTCTCGAGCACGCTCGAAGCTGCACTCGACGTCGCGGCAGAGACGGACGACCTTGTCGACCCGACGCTCTGCGGCCGCTGGCCGGAGGTGGTGATCTCCGGACGGCTGCTCTCCCGACCGCCGGGCCTGGCGCTCGATCTGAACGGCGTCGTCAAGGCGCTGGCCGTCGACGAAGCGGCCGCGGCGCTCGACGGCCCTGGCTTCGTCTCGGTCGGCGGCGATCTCGCGGTACGCGGTCCGGTGGACGTCGCATTGCCGGCCGGTGGCGCCGTCCGCGTCGTCGCCGGCGGTCTCGCGACGAGCGGCACAGCCTCGCGCGGGGCGCATCTCGTGGACCCGGCGAAGAACCTTCCCAGCAAGTCGCCGTGGGAGCAGGTGACGGCATCGGGCGCGACGTGCCTCGCGGCGGACGTCGCCGCGAAGGCCGGCTTCCTCCTCGGAGACGTCGGACCCGAGTGGCTCGAGGCGCGCGGCATTCCCGGCCGCTTCGTCGCCCTCGACGGTGAGATCGTCGAGAACCCCGCCTGGAACGCCGCGACGCGGGTGATGCAGCCGTGCACGTGAGCTCGAGCCCGGCGATCTGGTACGCGGCGCGGGCCTCCGGCGTCGCCGCGTATGTCGTGCTGAGCATCGTCGTCTCGCTCGGGCTCACGCTGGGGAAGAAGGCGCAGAGCTCACGCTGGCCGCGCTTCTCCGTCGAGGACGTCCACCGCTTCGGCGGGCTCCTCGTCGGCTCGCTGATCGGCGTCCACGTGCTGGCGATCGCAGCCGACTCGTTCCTCCCGTTCTCGCTCACCCAGCTGCTTGTCCCGTTCACGTCGAGCTACCGGCCGCTCTGGACGGGCCTCGGCATCTCCGCCGCCGAGCTGCTCCTCGCGCTTGCGATCACGAACCGCTACCGGCGCCGGCTGCCGTATCGCTTCTGGAGGCGCGCGCACTACCTCAACTTCGCGGTATGGGGGTTCGCGTCGCTGCACGGGCTCATGGCGGGGACGGACCGCGGCGCCGCCTGGCTCGCGATCCTCTACGGCTTCTCCGTCGCAACCGTTCTGATGCTGGCCCTGTGGCGCTTCGGCGGACGCGTGCCGCGCATCGCGACCGCGGGAACCGTGACCCTCGTGGCGTTGCCGCTGCTCATCATCGGCCCGCTGCGGCACTCACCGCCGGCGTGGAACGCGACAAACGTCAGCGAGACCCTCACCGGCAGCGTGATCCGCAACGGAAGCCAGCTGAAGCAGATCGTCTCCTTCGTGGGACAAGCCGGCCATCCGCAGAAGCTCCTCGTACGCGCCGACCTCCTCGTCGCAACGGAAAGGCTCGAGGCGACCTCGCTTCAGCTCGAGTACCTCCCCAGCGGAGACGTCTGCCGCGGTCGGGTCACGAACGTACAAGGCGAGAGCTTCAGCGGTACCTGCCGGCTCCCGAACGGCGAGCAGCGGACGATCGAGGCGAGCTGGGTGCCGAACAAGGCCGGAACCGGGGCCACGGGACGTATCCAGCTACACGGGTAGCAGCCGAGCCGAAACCGGTCACGAGCCGCTGTCTACGTCTTTACTCCCTCGAGGCAGACCTTGAAGCCGTCGGCGACCTTCTTGCCCTTCGTCGTCATGAGCTGGAGCGTCCACGAGACCTCGTCGCCGACTCCCAGCGGCAGCTTCTGCGGGACGGGGCAGGTCGTGCCGGTCGAACACCGCGCGTAGACCTTGTTGCCGATCGAGATCGTCACGTAGTAGCCGGTGCCGCTCGCATCGGTCGTCCACCTCGCCTCGGCCTGCATCGGTCC
>DATBAH010000045.1:0-20412 GCA_036271615.1 Gaiellaceae bacterium | reverse complement strand
TGGAGCTGGTCGTAGAGGTCGTGCTCGAACCAGAGCACGACCTCGGTCCCGTCGCGGAACGCTGCGAGCAGCTGCGCGTCCCGCCGCTCGAGCGAGCCGAGAATCGCGCGACGAAACCTCTCCGACCCTCATGGCACGAGTTTGCACCCGTACCTCGGTACGGATTGCAAGCGGCTCTCTAGGCTGCGCGGCGTGGACGGTCCGTCCCGCCGTGCGCGCCTCGCGCGCTCCCGTCTCTACCTCGTGGTGGAGGCGCGACCGCACGGCGACGATCCGCGAGCGCTGCTCGAGGCGGCGTTGCGCGGCGGGGTCGACGTCGTCCAGCTGCGCGACAAGGCGCTCGGAGACGAGGCGCTCCTCACCGCCGCGGAATCGTTTCGGGCGGTTTGTCTGGAGCACAACGCGCTCTTCGTCCTCAACGACCGGCCCGATCTCGTGGAGGCGTGCGGCGCCGACGGCGTCCATGTGGGCCGGAGCGACACCTCGGTCGAGGAGGCCCGTGCGCTCGTCGGGTCCGACCGGCTCCTCGGTCTCTCGGCGTCGACGCTCGAAGAGCTCGGCGACCTCGCAGGCGCCGACTACGCCGGAGTGACCGCCTTCGCAACTCCCACGAAGGAAGACGCGGTCGCCGGCGGCCTCGAGCTGCTCCGCGTCGCGGCCAGGATGCTGACGGTTCCGTGGTTTGCGATCGGCGGGATCGACCTCTCGAACGTGGCGGAGGTGCTCGCTGCGGGAGCACCCGGCGTCGCCGTCGTGCGCGCCATCCGGGACGCGGACGATCCCGAGGCGGCCGCACGCAAGCTGCTCGCTGCGCTAGATCGGTAGGAGCAGGTCGATCTCGTCGTAGCGGCGGTAGTGCTCGAGGCTCGGCCTGCTTGTGTCCGGCTTCGCCTGCCGGGCCAGCTCGCCGAAGGTCGGCCCGATCCGCTCGTACACACCAGGCGGGTCGCCGCGCAACCGTGCCCGGAGGTAGCGGCCGCCGGGCAAGGCCCCGGACTCGAGACCGGGCGCGAGCTCGTCGCCGTCTCGCACCTCGACGCAGGCGCGGTAGTCGTCCGCGACGGGGTCGAACGCGCCGTAGAAGTGGCGCCCGCGCAGCGCCACCACTGCCTCGAGCTCGTCCCAGGCGCGACGGATGTGCTCGATCCCGTCGGGCACTCGGACGAACTGCACCGCGATCTCCTCGCGCTCGACCTCGTTGAAGTCGGTCATGCGCCACGTTGGGTATACCAGCCGCCGCTGGAGCCGTCGTGGAAGACGACGGTGTTCTCGCCGCTCTCGAGCACGAGCTCGAAGTAGCGGCGGACGATCGGCTCCTCGGTCCACCACCGGTCGACGACGCGCCATTCCTCGCGTACGAGCCCGACGGGGCGATGGTTCACCTCGAGCGGCGTCCCGTTTGCGTTCGCCTCGACGCGCGCGGCGCGCGGCGCGTTGAAGCGTGCGACTACTCGTCCTTCGGTACGAGCAGCGCGCGACTCTCCGGCACGCGCGACCATGGCGCCACCTCCACGACGGTGCAGACGGAACCGGAGCCGGTGCTCGCCCGAACCTGGCGCAGCCCGTCCCGCAGCCGGGAGCGGTCCTCGGCGCCGGCGGCGAGCAGATCGAGCTGTTGGCCGGTCGGCTCGGTGAGCTCGACGAGCTCGAGACGGATCTCGGTGACCGGGGCCGGCAGCTCGGCGAGCCGCGGCGAGAGCGCGACGCGGATCCGGTCGGAATCGGCGCTCGGCTCGCGCAGGGTCAGCGTCCGCCGCCACGAGCCTCCGCTCTCCAACCGGGCGGCGAGCGCGACCTTGCGGACGAAGCGGTCGCGCCGCTCGGGCCGCGCGAGCGCGGTCTCGACGAGCCCTGCGAGCGCTCGTCTCAGCGTCAGCTCGTTGCCGACCGCTTCCGGGAACTCGAACGAGGCGGCGACGTGGACGGGTGGGCGACGGCCGCGCACGCGCGCGGCCACCCCACCTCTCGCCAGGCCCCAGGCGCGCCGGCCGTCCGGCCCCAAACGTTCGGCGACGGCGCCTCCCGGGAGCCCGGCAAGCTGTCCCAGCTTGCGAACTCCGAGTGCTTCGAGCTCTTCGTAGCGGCCGCGCTCGAGCGGCAGGAGCGTGAGCGGCAGCGGTGCGAGGAACTGCGGGAGCTCCTCGTCGGCGACGACGACCACCTGGCCCGGGCGCGCGACCGAAGCTGCGGCGAGCGCGGCGAAGCGTCGTCCCGCCGCTCCGATCCGCGCGTCCCATTCGATTCCGACCGCCGCAAGTGCGCGACGCAGCGCCGGCTCGAGCCCGCCGTAGAGCCGCTCGACTCCCAGCGTCTCGAAGTACACGACGCCGAGCGAGGCCGGGTCGACGGCGAAACCCGCGTCCTCGAGAGCGTGCAGGATCTCCTCCCAGGCGAGCTCGGCGCCGGCCGCGTCGGGCTCGACGAGCGCGAGCGACGGGCACGTGGCGAGCCCCTCCCCCAGCCGCATCCCAGCCCGCACGCCGGCCGCCTCGGCGGCAGCCGTGACCGGCCCGAGCAGCGGCTCTCCCTGCGGCTCGGGAGCGAGCGCAGCCGGGCGCAACGCGAGTGACGGAGTCCGCCGTAGCGCGGCCTTCAGCTCGAGCCCGGGGATGGTGAGACAAGCGATCACGGGAACGTATGTTCTATACGAACACGTGTTCTCCTGTCAAGGCGGCACGATGCTCCGATGGAGCGGGTACGCGTCGACAAGTGGCTGTGGGCGGCGCGCTTCGCGAAGACGCGGAGCGCTGCGACGGAGCTCGTCGTCGCCGGACACGTCAAGATCGGCGGCGAGCGCGTCAAGCCTGCACGCGAAATCGCTCACGGCGACACCGTCGAGATCCGGCTCGGCCCCGTCCGCCGCGTCATCATCGTGACGGGCCTCGCCGAGCGCCGCGGGCCGGCGAAGATCGCGGCGACGCTCTACCAGGAGACTCCCGAGTCGCGCAAGGAGCGGGAGCGGCTCGCGCACGAGCGGCGGCTGGCGCGACCGCTCGGCGCCGACCTCGGTGCCCGTCCGACGAAGCAGGAGCGGCGCCGGCTCGACGCGCTGCGCCGAGGGCAGCGCCGCCGGTGAGGTGGATCGTCCTACTCCGCGCCGTCAATCTCGGCTCGCGGAACAAGGTGCCGATGGCCCAGCTCCGGTCGCTGCTCGAGGAGGCTGGCTACGGCGATGTGCGTACCTACATCGCGAGCGGCAACGTCCTCCTCGACGGCCCGAAGAGCGGAGCCGCGGTCGCGCGCGGGCTCGAGCGGATCGTCGCCGACGAGTTCGGCGTGGACACGGTCGCGGTCGTTCGCAAGCCTGCCGAGCTCTCGGCCCTCGTGAGCGACCATCCCTTCGGCCGCGACACCTCGCGCTCGCACGTCGTCTTCCTCGCCAAGCAGCCCACTGCGAAGGCCGCCGATCGTCTCGCCGAGACGGACCACGCGCCGGACCGGGGCGTGCTCGCGGGCAAGGACGTCTACGTCCAGTACGGCGCGGGCGTCCAGAACGCACGCCTCTCGGCCGCGCGACTCGAGAAGCTGCTCGGCGTGGCGGCGACACACCGCAATTGGCGCACGGTGGCCGCGCTGGCCGAGCTCGCTGCAGAGGCGTAGGCTCGCCTCGACAGCGAAAGGGAGGATGTAGATGGCACTGGCACGCGTCGTGACGTTCGAGGACATCGATTCCGATCGGATCGCCGCGCTGAAGGCGGAGATCGAGGGCGGCGAAAGGCCCGAGGGGCTGCCTGCGACGGAGATGATGATCCTCCACGACCCCGAGGGCGAGCGCGCCCTCGCGATCGTCTTCTTCGACAACGACGACGACTATCAGACGGGCGACGAGTTCCTCAGCGCGATGCCCACGTCGGACACCCCAGGCAGGCGAACGTCGGTGACGAAGCACGACGTCGCCGTCCGCGCGATGGGCTAGAGCGTCACCTCGGCCGCGGGGCCGATGCGGCGGACGTAGCGCGGGACGACGTCGAGGACGTTCTCCTGCGCGCACCGCTCGACGTCGGCCTCGAGGCCGTGCCGCCTCAGGTTTGCGGCGCTGCGGCTCGCACCGAGGCCTGCGACCGCGTTCGGGAAGCTCCCGGCGAGCAGGATCGCCGCGCGGGCCGAGTCCTCCGGTTCCCCGCCGAGCGTCTCGGCGATGCGGCCGGCGCAGTACGCGTCGTCGAGGGCGAGCTCGCCGAGCACTCCCGCGCAGAGCACGGCGACATCCTCCCGGGTCTCGCGTGCCGCCGCAGCGACAGCGTCGAGGTTGAGCAGCGAGCCGACATAGACGCGCTCGAACCGTTCCGCGGCCGCGACGAGGAGCCGCGTGCCGTTCGTCGTCGAGAGGATCAGCGTCTCGGCCGCGGGCTCGCCCTCGAGCTCGCGCGGCGAGTTTCCGAGGTCGAAGCCGTCGATCGGCTCGAGCCGCCGCTCACCCGCGAGCTTCGCCGGCCCCTCGCTTTCGGCCAGGGCGCGCGCCTCGTCCACCTCGGAGCAGCAGAGGACGCGGCGGTAGCCCGACGCGAGCGCCTGGCAGATCGTCGAGGTCGCGCGCAGGACGTCGACGACGATCCCGACGGGCGCCGGCGTCAGCTCACCGGGCGTGAAGGCCACGTGTACTCGCATGGACGCGGACTAGGCTAATCCGGATGTCGACGGCCGAGCCCCGCTACTGCTACCGGCATCCCGACCGCGAGACGGGGCTCTCCTGCTCGGAGTGCGGACGGCCGATCTGCGCCGACTGCGCGAATTTCGGTCCGGTCGGCATCCGCTGCCCGGATCACGCGAGCGTTCGCCCGGGTGCGACGCGCCTCAAGCCGCGCCCGGTTCGCCGCGCTCCCGGTTTTGCGCTGGCCACGGGGAACGCGCCGGTGACGTACACGCTCATCGCGCTGAACGTCCTGATCTACCTCATCGGAGCCGTCCAGGGCGGAGGTCTGAGCGATCCGGGGGCGAGCATCAATCAGCCGGGTTCTCTGTACAGGCACATGGTGCTCTTCGGGCCGTTCGTGCCGCACGAGGGTTGGTATCGACTCGTCACTGCGATGTTCCTCCATGAGAACTTGCTGCACATCGCCTTCAACATGTACGCGCTGTTTGTGATCGGGCGGGTGGTCGAGCAGTACCTCGGGACCGTGCGCTATATCGGGCTGTACTTCGTCTCGGGCCTCGCAGGCTCGGCCGGAGCACTCCTGCAGACGCCGCTTACACCGGTTCTCGGTGCGTCGGGCGCGATCTTCGGGATCCTCGGCGCGATGATGATCCTCGAGTGGCAAGTGACCGGCCGGCTGGCCGGCCAGGCGGCGGCCTTGGTGGTGATCAACCTCGGCCTGTCATTCGTGATCCCGGGCATCTCCTGGGGCGGCCACGTGGGCGGCCTCATCGGCGGAATGCTGGTCATGCTCGCCTACGCGCACTGGCGCGGCGGACGCGCCGCGTACGGACAGCTCGGTCTCGGCGGGATCATCGGTCTCGTCGCGGTCGCGGTCGGCAGCGTCGCGATCGCGTACTTCCGCGTCCGCGGCTACGCCTAGCGCACGCCCAGGATCGCTCTGACCACGGACGCGTCGGCCGTGTCGGGGTTGCGATTCCGGAACCCCGGAGCGACGCGCCAGCAGCCGCCGAGCTCGACACTCGCCACCTCGTTCGGCTTCGCGATGATCATCGCGAATGTGCGCTGCTTCGCACAGCGACGGCCCGTCGGTGAGCCGGTGAGCGCCCCGAGCAGTCGCCTGGTCTGCGCAGGACCGAGATGTTTGCCGCGAACGAAGTGCCCGACCGCGATGTGGTCGGCCGGCGCCCGGTAGATGCAGATGTCGACCCGGTGCGGTGCGGGCGTGAAGAACGGGCTGCCCGGCCTCAGTCGCGGCTCGCCCTCGGCGACCACGTTGCCCCATCGCATGGAGCACTTCGCACCGAGCGCCGGGGCCGAGACGAGCAGCTTGACCTTGTGCACCCAGACGACGTGCCAGCGAACGTGGGTCGACCCGTGTCCATAGCGCGCCCAGCCGCGAGGCGCACCGCAGCCGTCGACCGGAGTCCGAGGCACGAGTGACCGGCCGCGATCGTCGACGAACACGGGCACGACGATGCCGTAAACGACGCCGCTGCAGATGCTGCCCTGCGGCAGTTTCTGCCCGTCCGGTTGCTCGAAGTACCGCTGCAAGCCGGACACGCTGCCGACCGCAACGCGGCGCACGAGGACCTCCCACTGTCCGCGACCCGGGTAGATCCGCTCACCCTCGACGCAGCTCACCGCCGTCACGGGACGGAAGCGACGAAGGGCGCCGGGGCCGATCCGGCGCTCGTGGCCGGTGAGGCAGGGCACGTTCTTCGCAGACCGGAGAGCCGTGCTCAGCGTCGCCGGGCGCGTGGTCTGCGGAGCCGGATGCGAGGCAGGAGCAGCCTCGACGCTCATCCCGCCACAGCCGGCTGTCGCGGCCACGACCAGCGCGAGCGGCACGAGCGGTGCGAGCCGGCTCGTCATCCAGTCGAAGGGAGCGGCAGCGGCTCGGGCCGGCCGATCGCACGGAGATCCGGCATCCGGTTCCCGGCGCCGCCGAAGGCTCCGGCCGCTACCGCGAGTGCGAGAGCCGCAACCGTGAGCAACAACGCGGCGACCGCGAAGAGCCTCATGCCGCTGCGTACGGCGCCGAGGCGTCGTTCGTCACCCGCCGGCCGGGACGTACTCGGCGCGGTGCGCCTCTTTCAGCACCGCCTGCGCCGCGGCGAGTCGTGCGAGCGGAACGCGGTACGGCGAGCAGCTCACGTAGTCGAGCCCGATCCGGTGGCAGAACTCGACCGACGACGGCTCGCCGCCGTGCTCGCCGCAGATGCCTAGCTTGATGTCGGGCTTCGTCTCCCTCCCCCGCTCCACCGCGATCCGCATCAGGTCGCCGACCCCGTCGGTGTCGAGCACCTCGAACGGATTCCGCTCGAGCACCCCGTCCTCGAGGTAGAAGGTCAGGAACTTCCCCTCGGCGTCGTCGCGTGACATGCCGAGCGTCGTCTGCGTCAGGTCGTTCGTGCCGAAGGAGAAGAAGTCGGCGACCTCGGCGATCTCGTCCGCGCGCAGCGCGGCGCGGGGCAGCTCGATCATCGTCCCGCAGAGATACTCGAGCCCCGGCGCCTCCTCCTCCATCACGCGCTCGGTCAGCTCGCGGAGCCGTCGGAGCTCCTCGCGGAACCCGACGAGTGGATGCATGACCTCGACGAGCGGAGCCTCTCCGGCGCGCTCCTCCACCGCCTTCCCCGCTCGCGCGATCGCGCGCACCTGCATCTCGTAGATCTCAGGCCATTGGATGCCGATCCGGCAGCCGCGCGTGCCGAGCATCGGGTTCTCCTCGTGCAGCTGCCGGATGCGCCGGCGCATGCGCTCGTCCGTCGCATCCGCCTCGTCCGGCAGGAACTCGTGCAGCGGCGGGTCGAGCAGCCGGATCGTGACCGGCAGCCCCGCCATCGCCTCGAAGATCGCCTCGAAGTCGGACTGCTGGAACGGCAGGAGCCGGTCGAGAGCATCGCGGCGGCCCGCCTCGTCGACCGCGAGGATCATCTCCTGCATCACGGGCAGCCGCTCCTCGCCGAAGAACATGTGCTCGGTGCGGCAGAGGCCGATGCCCTGCGCGCCGAACTCACGGGCCCGTGCCGCGTCGTCGGCGTTGTCGGCGTTCGTGCGCACCTTGAGACGGCGCAGGTCGTCGCCCCACTCGAGGATCGTCTCGAAGTCCTCGTTGATCGCAGGCGGGACGAGTGGCACCTCGCCGACGATGACGCGGCCCGTGCCACCGTCGATCGTGATCACGTCGCCCTCGCTCAGGTGGTGGCTGCCGATGCGGACGGTCTTGGCTCCGGTGTCGATGTCGAGGTCCTCGCAGCCGGCGACGCACGGCTTGCCCATGCCGCGCGCGACGACGGCGGCGTGCGAGGTCATTCCGCCGTGCGCGGTGAGGATGCCCTGGGCCTGGATGAGTCCGTGGATGTCGTCGGGCGTCGTCTCCCACCGCACGAGGATCACGGCCTCGCCGGCCTTGCCGCGCTCTTCGGCGGTATCGGCGTCGAGCACGATCCTGCCGCTCGCCGCACCGGGAGAGGCGTTGAGCCCTTTGGCCGCGACCTCGAACTCGGCGTTCGGGTCGAGGCGCGGGTGGAGGAGCTGGTCGAGCTGGGCCGGGTCGATCCGCGACACGGCCTCCTCGCGCTGGATGAGCCCTTCGGCGGTCATGTCGACGGCGCAGCGGATTGCGGCCGCGGCCGTTCGCTTCGCGGTGCGCGTCTGGAGGAGATAGAGCCGCCCTTGCTCGATGGTGAACTCGATGTCCTGCATGTCGCGGTAGTGGCGCTCGAGCGCACTCATCGTCTCGAGCAGCTGGTCGTACGCCTCCGGCATGCGCCCTTGCAGCTCGGCGAGCGGCTGCGGCGTGCGGACCCCGGCGACGACGTCCTCCCCTTGGGCGTTGACGAGGTACTCGCCGTACACGCCCTGTTCGCCGGTCGAGGGATCGCGGGTGAAGCAGACGCCGGTCGCCGAGTCGTCCCCCTTGTTCCCGAACACCATCTGCACGACGTTGACCGCCGTGCCGAGGTTGTCGGGGATCGAGTACATCTTGCGGTAGACCTGCGCGCGCGACGAGTTCCAGGACTCGAAGACGGCGTCGATCGCGCGGCGCAGCTGCTCGCGCGCATCCTGCGGAAACCCGTGCCCCGTCTCGCGCTCGTAGATCTCCCGCGCCCGCTCGACGGAGTCGTCGACGCTGAAGCTCTCATGCGGGATGTCGTCGACCGTCTCGCCGAACATCTGGATCAGCCGGCGGTAGCAGTCGTGCGCGAATTCCTCGTTGCCCGTGGTTCGCGCAAGGCCGGCGACCGACTCGTCGTTGAGCCCGACGTTGAGGATCGAGTCCATCATCCCGGGCATCGAGATCGCGGCGCCCGAGCGGACGGAGACGAGTAGCGGGTCGTCGGCGTCGCCGAAGCGCTTTCCGGCCTGCTCCTCCAGCCGGGCGATGTACTCCGCCACTTCCTCGTCGAGGCCCTCGACGTCGCCGCCGGAGACCATGAACTCGCGGCAGGCGTCGGTCGTGATCGTGAATCCGGCCGGGACGGGGATCCCGAGCTGAGTCATCTCCGCAAGCCCGACACCCTTGCCCCCGAGGAGGTCACGTCCGCCCTCAGAGGGCTCGTCGAAGGCGTAGATGAAGCGCGTCATGGGCCGCAGATGTTGTCATACGCCTACCGATGCCCCGGCAAACGATCGTTGTCAGCGGTGGGTCTCTGGACGCCCGGCTCGTGGAGTACGTGCTCGGCTTTGCGGGCGGCTCCCGCGTGCTCGTCGACCGGACCGCGTCGCCCACGAACGACGGCCCGCTCGACCTGCCGGGCGAGCTGACCGAGTTTTCGTTCTGGCCGTGGCCGCCGGCAGACCTGCGCGAGCTCGCGCTTTCGCACGACGCGATCCTCGTCTGCGGCGGGAACACCGCGAACATGCTCGCGGTCTGGCGCCTGCACGGCTTCGACCGGATCCTTCACGAGGCCTGGGAGGCCGGCATCGTTCTCTTCGGTTCGAGCGCGGGGATGATCTGCTGGTTCGAGGCCGGCGTCACCGACTCGTTCGGACCGCAGCTCGACGGAATGCGAGACGGTCTCGGCTTCCTGCCGGGCAGCGCCTGTCCCCACTACGACGGCGAGGAGCGGCGTCGCCCGGTCTATCGACGCCTCGCCTCGGACGGGTTCCCCGCGGGGCTCGCCCTCGACGACGGGGCGGCTGCGCGCTTCGACGGCACCGAGCTCGTCGAGGTGGTCGTCACCGACCCGGCGGCGAGCGGCTACCGCGTCGGCCCCGACGGAGAGACGCGGCTCGAGGCGCAGCTCCTCCCGTGACCGGCGCTCAGGCCTCGCGGCGGCGGCGTCTGAACTCGGCGACCCAGGCAAGCGTCCTGATTCCGATCCAGATCGGCGTGAGGAGAACGTAGAAGATGAAGTCGCCGAGCAGGAGGCAAACCCCCCAGAGGCCCCAGCGCCACAACGGGATGCGTGGCTTCGCGGTCAGCGCGCCACCTGCGCCTTCGCCTCGCCGGCGCGCTCCTCGACGACGCGGAGGATGCGGTGGGCCGTCTCCTCGATCGACAGCTCGGAGATGTCGATCACGGGACAGCCGAGCCGGCGGTGCAGCTTCGCGGCCTCCTCGAGCTCCTCGTAGATCTCGGCGAGCTCGGCGTATTGCCGGTTGCGGCCGGGCGCGCCCATCGCCCGCACGCGAGCGCGGCGGATCTCGGCGAGCCTGTCGGGATCGATCGTGAGGCCGACGACTCTCGCCTGGTCGACCTCGAAGAGCTCCGGCGGCGGAGCGATGCCCCTTACGACGGGGACGTTCGCGGCCTTGTGGCCGAGATAGCCGAGGTAGATCGAGAGCGGCGTCTTCGAGGTGCGCGAGACGCCGACGAGCACGACGTCCGCGTCGTGGAGGCCGTGCGCTACGCCGTCGTCGTAGCGGACGGCGAACTCGATCGCCTCCATCCGCTTGAAATAGGCAGAGTTGAGCGGCGGGCGTGAGCCAGGGGTCATCTTCGCCGCCTGGCCGGAGACGCGGGCGACGGCGTCGATCGGCTGGCCGAGCAGGTCGCAGTAGTGGAGGCGCGCGCGGCGGCAGAGCGTACGCATCGTCTCGCGAAGCTGGGGCTGGACGAGCGTGTAGACGACGACGGCCGGCCGGCCGCGCATCCGGTTGACGGCGAGCTGGAGGTCGTCCTCCGACTCCACGCGCGGATGGCGGATCTCGACGAACTCCTGGTCGGGGAACTGTGCCTCGAGCGCCTGGACGAGCCGCGCCGCGGTCTCGCCGGTGGCGTCGGATACGACGTGGAGCTCGACCGGCGGGTTCGGCACGGGCGGTCAGCGTAACGGGGCACATCTCTGGGCACATCTCTGGGCACATCTCTGGGCACATCTCTGGGCACGTCTCTGGGCACGTCTCTGGGCACGTCTTCTGGTCCCATCCCAAACCCCCACCCACCCACGGGGGGCCAGATTACGCCGGCGCCGTTGGCGCCGGCGTCGAGACTTCGTGCCAGAGCTGCGCGAATCGCCCGGGTAGGCTCCGCCCATGGCCGAGACGGCTCAACCGGTGACGATGGACACGATCGTCTCCCTCTGCCGCCGCCGCGGCTTCGTCTTCCCCTCGTCGGAAATCTACGGCGGGCTCGGCTCGACGTACGACTACGGCCACTACGGCGTCCTCACGAAGAACAACATCCGCTCGCTCTGGTTCCGCGCGATGGTGCAGGAGCGCGACGACATCGTCGCTCTCGACTCCGCGATCATCCTCAACCCCCGCGTGTGGGAGGCGTCCGGGCACGTCGCCGGCTTCACCGACCCGCTCGTCGACTGCCGTACCTGCAAGCTCCGCTTCCGGGCGGACCAGCTCGAGTTCTCGAGTTGCGGCCGCAAGCCGAGCAAGCACCCCGGCGAGACGCCCGACTGCGACCTCACCGAGCCGCGCCAGTTCAACCTCATGTTCGAGACGCACGTCGGCGCGCTGCAGGACGAGAGCTCCGCCGCGTACCTCCGCCCCGAGACGGCGCAGGGCATCTTCATCAACTTCAAGAACGTCTCCCAGCTCGCACGGCGGAAGCCGCCGTTCGGGATCGCCCAGGTCGGCAAGTCGTTCCGGAACGAGATCACCCCGGGCAACTTCCTCTTCCGCGTCCGCGAGTTCGAGCAGATGGAGATGGAGTTCTTCGTGCCACCCTCAGACGCCACGCAGTGGTTCGAGTACTGGCTCGAGCAACGAGTCGGCTGGCACCGCAGCCTCGGCCTCCGGGGCGAGAACCTTCGCGTGCGCGAGCACTCGGAGGAGGAGCGATCGCACTACTCGAGCGCCACCAGCGACATCGAGTACCTCTACCCGATCGGCTGGCAGGAGCTCGAGGGCGTGGCGAACCGCGGCGACTACGACCTCACGCAGCACACGCAGCACTCGGGGACGAAGCTCGAATGGGTCGATCCCGACGGCAACCGCTACACGCCGTACGTGATCGAGCCCGCAGTCAGCATCGAGCGCATCTTCGTCGCGCTCCTCTGTGACGCCTACCACGAGGAGGTCGTCGGCGACCGCGAGCGCGTCGTCCTGCGCCTTCACCCGCAGGTCTCGCCCGTGAAGGCGGCGATCCTCCCGCTCATCCCGCGCGACGAAGGGATGGCGACGCGGGCACGCGCGCTCTACGAGGAGCTGCGCCGCCACCATCTCGTCGAGCACGACGAGAGCGGCCAGATCGGCAGGCGTTACCGCCGCCAGGACGAAATAGGTACGCCGTGGGCGTTCACCGTCGACGAACAGACACTCGAGGACGAGACCGTCACCGTACGGGACCGGGACTCGCTTGCCCAGGAACGGCTTCCGATCGGCGGAGTGCGCGAGTGGCTGGACGACGCGCTGCAGCAGGACTGGCTCTCTCCACCCTCGCCCTGACGGCCGCCGGCTGCGGCCTCGGCGGGAGCACGAAGACGGTCACTGTCACCCGCACGGAGACGGAGACGACGACCACGACGGTGACGACGACCGCGTCCGTGGCCAACGCGAAGCCGTGCGCCGGAACGGATGTCGCAGCAGTGTTCACGCTCATTCCGGGTAGCGCCGGAGCCGGGCAGATCTCCTACACCCTTACCGTGAAGAACTCCTCGCAGATTCCGTGCTCCCTCCACGGCATCCCGCAGGGGACCTTGCTCGGCGCGACCGGTACGGCGCTGCCGACGCACGTCAAGTCCTCGGGAGGCGGAGGGCGCCGAGTCGTGCTTCCGCCGGGTGCCTCTGCGACGGCTCAGGCGCGGTTCTCCCCGGATGTCGCCGGCACCGGAGACTCGCAGTCCGGCACCTGCCAGCCCGTCGCCCACGCGTTTCAGTTGAACGCCGCCGGCGGCGTGACGGAAGCGACGATCAAGCCGCCCACGAGCGTGTGCCAGCAGGGGACGCTCAACTTCGAAGCCTTCGACTACGCCGGCTGATCAGGCGCTCAGCGTCCGCAAGCGGAAGCCGCCGTGGTACTCGTACGAGGCGGTGACCACGCGCAAAGCATCCCGCTGTGCGCGCTCGGTGAGTCCGAGCTCCGCTGCGTCCGCAAGCGGTCGCGCGAGGAGCGACTCGATCCCCGCGATCCCGTCGGGAGCCAGCGCGAGCGCCTCGGTCGCGGCGGCGCAACGGGCGCAAACGCCTCCCCCGGCTCGCGTGGAGTAGCCGACGAGCGGCTCCCGCTCGGCACCGCACTCCGCACAGGCCGAGACGTGCGGGAGATAGCCGGCCAGCCAGAGCAGCTTGAGCTGGAACGCGAGCCCGAGCGGATCGAGGGTCGGCCGGTCGGCGGCGTGCGGAGTGCCGTCGAGAAGGTCGAGGAAGCGTGTGAGGGCGCCGAAGGCCCGCTCGTTCGCCTCCTCCTCGCTGAAGAGGCGCAGCATCGCCTCCGCGCCGATCATCCCGACCGAGAAGCGGTAGTAGTCCTCGCGCGCCTCGCGGTGCGACCGGACGAGCTGGGCGGCCGTCACGGTCTGGAGCTCGCCGCGGCCGCGGTGGAGCACGAGCTCGACGTGCGAGAGCGGCTCTAGCCGCGCGCCGAAGCGCGACTTCGTCTTCCGCACGCCCTTGGCGACGGCGCCGATCCGGCCGTGCGCCTCGGTGTAGAGGTGGAGGACACGGTCGGCCTCTCCGAACCGGATCGACCGGAGCACGACGGCTTCCGTGCTGTACGCCCGTCCGGCCATGCCCCTTGCAGTCTAGGGAGAGCGTCGGGCAGGAACACGTCGGCTGCTTTATCCGTTGTAACCGCTAGTGCCACGCATTCGGATCTATACGACGCGCTGGTGCGGGTTCTGCGTCCGCGCGAAGACGCTCCTCGATTCGCGCGGCCTCCCGTACGACGAGGTCGCGCTGGACGACGATCCTGCGTTCCGGCAGACGGTCTACGACGCGACGGGCGGCTGGACCGTGCCCCAGATCCTGATCGACGCCCGGCCGATCGGCGGCTACACCGAGCTGTGGCGGCTGGATCGCGAAGGCCGGCTCGCCGAGCTGCTCGCCGTCTGAGCCGGCTCCTCTGGCTGACACGTCGGGCAATACCAGGTCGTGCGGCCCGCCACCTGCGTGCGGGCGATCGGCGTCCCGCAGCGGTCGCACGGCTCGTCGCGGCGTCCGTAGACACGGAACTCGTCCTGCATCGAGCCTCCGCTCCCATCGGGTAGCCGATAGTCGCGGAGCGTCGATCCCTGCCGGGCAAGGCCGTGCTCGAGCGCCGCCCGAATGCCCCGGTGCAGGCGCCGTAGCTCCGCGCGGTCGAGGCCGGCCGCGGGGCGCAGCGGATTGAGCCGCGCGCGCCACAGCGCCTCGTCGACATAGATGTTCCCCATCCCCGCGAGGGTTCGCTGGTCGAGAAGCGCCGCCTTCAGCGACGTGCGCCGGCCCGCGAGACCCTCGCCCAGCCGTGCGGCGGTGAAGAGCGCGTCGAGCGGCTCGTCACCGACACGCGCATCGAGATAAGGCTCTGCGTCGCCGGGCTCGAGCAGCAGCCAGGTACCGAAGCGGCGAACGTCTCGGTACGCGACGTCCGAGCCGTCGTCTAGTCTGACAACAGCACGACGGTGCGGGTCGTCCGGGAGCGAGCCGTTCGCAGCGTGCAGAAGGCTCCCCGTCATCCGGAGGTGAATCAGGAGAACCCGACCGCTCTCGAACCGAACAACCAGATACTTGCCGCGACGCTCAAGGGCTGCGACGCGTTCGCCTTCCAGCTCGGCCGCCACCTCGGCCGGCTCGTACGGGCGCACGAGGCGCGGGTCGTCGATCGCCACCCGCTCGAAGCGACGGCCCACGAGCACGGGTTCCAGCTGCCTGCGGACGCTCTCGACCTCCGGCAGCTCCGGCATCCGGCCAGCGTAGTCGTGCGCTGAGGACTCGCCGAGCGCTCTACAGCGTCACGATCGGCTGCCCCGGAATACCGCGCGACGGCGCCTTGCCGCCGAGCCAGGCATTCACGCTGGCACCCACGTCCGCGAACTCGCCCTCGTGGACCCGGCCGGCTGCGTTGCGCCCCTCGACGTACGCGAGCAAGAGCGCGTACTCGCGGGAGTGGTCCGTCGACGGCGTCGTCGGGTCGCAGCCATGGTCCGAGGTGACGATGAGGAGATCGCCCGGCCGGAGCGCATCGAGCAGGTCGGGGAGCCGGTAGTCGAAGTCCTGCAGGCAGCGGTGGAAGTTGACTGGGTCGTTCCGGTGGCCCCAGAGCATGTCCGTCTCGACGAGGTTGACGAAGACGAAGCCGTCGTCGATCTCGCGGAGGAGCCGCTCGGTCTGCTGGATCCCCTCGATGTTCGACTTCGTCGGCAGCGACTCGTCGATGTCGCACCCCGCGAAGATGTCTCCGATCTTTCCGACCCCGTGCACCTTCTTGCCGGCCTCGCGGACGAGCGTCAGATAGTTGGGCCTGCGAGGCTCGAGCGAGAAGTCGTGCCGGTTCGGCGTCCGGACGTAGTTGCCCGGCTCTCCGGTGAACGGCCGCGCGATCACGCGCCCGACCGCGTGCTTGCCCGTGAGGATCTCGCGTGCGGCCCGGCAGCCCTCATAGAGCTCCTCGAGCGGAATCGTCTCCTCGTGCGCGGCGATCTGGAAGACGGAGTCCGCCGACGTGTAGACGATCCACTTCCCGGTTCGCTGCTGCTCCTCCCCCAGCTCCTGGATGATCTCCGTCCCGGAGGCCGCCTTGTTGCCGAGCACCCCCCGTCCGGTCCGGTGCATGAACGGGTCGATCACATCGTGCGGAAAGCCGTGTGGATAGGTCGGAAACGCCTGCGCCGTGACGATCCCCATGTGCTCCCAGTGGCCCGTCGTCGTGTCCTTGCCCTTCGATCGCTCGAAGAGTCGTCCCGCAACCGCCGGCGCACCCGGCTGGGGCGGGCAGCCCTCGAGCGGCTCCACGTTGCCGAGGCCGAGAGCCTCGAGGCTCGGTAGATCGAGGCCTCCGACAGCTCGCGCGACATTGCCGAGCGTGTTCGAGCCTTCGTCTCCGTACTGGCCGGCGTCCGGCAACTCGCCGGCGCCGACGGCATCGAGCACGATGACGCACGCCCTGGGCACCGGGCTATTCTAGGGAGCTGTGTCGAACGTTCTCGGCCTCATCGCATTCGTCGGCTACGTCCTCGCGATCATCGGGATCGCGGCCGGAGTGACGTGGCTCGTGGTCAGGCTGACGCCGAGCAAGAAGCCCGGCGGCTCCGCGCAGAGCTAGGAGAGTTCGGCGGAAGCCGCTCGTCGTCGGCGTGCGAAGGTCGTTCGCTGACAAGGACGCAGGGAGTTCGAATGGCAGCGCTATTCGAGCGACCGAGGACGCCGCTCAGCGGGCGAGCAGCGTGCGCCGGTGGCTCAGCCTGACTTTCGCCGACTCCCTCCTAGACGGGAGCCAGTGGCAGAACGTCGGCGAGCGGCGTGTAGTCGAGTCCGTGCGCCTCTGCGACTGCTTCGAACGTGATCTTGCCATCGAGGACGTTGACGCCGTGCCCGAGTGACGGATCGTCGGCGACGGCGCGGGCGAGCCCGTGGTCGGCGATTGCCTCCACGTAGGGCAGGGTCGCGTTCGTGAGTGATTTCGTGGAGGTGACGGGCACGCCGCCGGGCATGTTCGCGACGCAGTAGTGGACGATCCCGTCGACCACGTAGACGGGATCCGAGTGCGTGGTGGGATGCGCGGTCTCGATGCATCCGCCCTGGTCGATGGCGACGTCGACGATGACGGCGCCGGGCTGCATGTCCGAGAGCATCCTGCGGCTGATGAGCTTGGGCGCGCGCGCGCCGGGGATGAGGACGGCGCCGATGACGACGTCGGCGTGCGCGATCGTCTGCTCGATCTCGAGGCTCGTCGACATGAGCAGGCTGACGCGCCCGGAGAGGATCTCGTCGAGGTGTCGCATCCGGTCGATCGAGCGTTCGAGAACAGTGACCCGCGCACCGAGCCCGAGCGCGATGATCGCCGCGTTGTAGCCAACGATTCCGCCCCCGAGCACGACGACGTGACCGGGCTGGACGCCTGGAGTTCCCGCGAGCAGCACGCCACGCCCGCCGAGCGGCTTCTCGAGAAAGTGAGCCGCGGCCTGCGGCGCGAGCCTCCCCGCAATCTCGCTCATAGGAGCCAGCAGTGGCAATCGGCGGTCCGCCGTCTCGACGGTTTCGTAGGCCACGGCGGCGATGCCGCTGTCGACGAGCGCCCGCGTGAGCGGCTCGTCGGCGGCGATGTGGAGGTACGTGAGCAGCACGAGCCCCTCGCGCAGGCGCGAATACTCCGGCGCGATCGGCTCCTTGACCTTGAGGAGGAGGTCGGCCTGATCCCAGACCTCGTCGACCGAGACGACGCGGGCGCCGGCTCGCTCGTACTGCTCGTCGGGGAACGCGCTTCCCTCCCCCGCGGTGGTCTCGACGAGAACCTCGTGCCCGCGCTGGATCAACTCACGGGCGCCGGCCGGTGTGAGCGCCACGCGGTACTCGTCGGTCTTGATCTCCTTCGGAACGCCGATACGCAAAGCCCGAAGACACTATCTCTCCAGCCGCGCCACCCGAAGTCGCGACGAACCTGGAGCAAATTCACCAGAGACCGGCACAGCTTCGACACGGTCTCGGCGGTAGCCTCGGAGGCGAGGGCGGAGGGAACGACTCCCCACCCTGGGTGGGGGCTGCAACGAGCGTGTCTCGATCCTACGAGTGGTCAAAGAGTCTTGAGGTAGAGCAGCAACCCGGCGAGCGTCTTCGCATCCTCGATCTCGTCGAGCCGCTCGGCGATCTCCGTGACGCGCCAGCGGACGAGCTCGAGCTCCTCGTCGTCGGCCGGCGCGGCCTCGCCGCGCTCGACGCCCTCCGCCGCGAACAGGTGCATCCGCTCGCGGCAGAAGCCCGGCGTCGTCCAGAACGCAGCCAGCCGGCGCCACTCGCCGCCGGTCAGGCCGCACTCCTCGTGCAACTCCCGCTTCGCCGTCTCGAGCGGCTCCTCGCCCGGCTCGGCCGTACCGGCCGGGAGCTCGAGCAGGTACTTCCGCGTCGCCTCGCGCAGCTGGCGGACGAGCGTCACGTAGCCCTCGTCGTCCACCGCGACGATCGCCACCGCGCCGGGGTGCTCGACGATCTCGCGTTCGTGCTCTCCCCACCGCTCGACGGTCAGGCCGAGCAGCCGTCCTTCGTACACGCGCTGCGCGGAGTCCGGCTCGAGACTCACGCCCGCGCGGCTTCCACGAGCGCGACCGTCACGTCGACCATCGCCTCGAGATCCGTGACCGACACGTGCTCGTCGGGCGTGTGGAAGCCGAACACGCCGTGCGAGAGGTTCACGCAGCGGCGGCCCCGCTCGTTGAAGACGTTCGCGTCGGCGCCGCCGCCGGACAGCCCGAAGCGCGGCTCGAAGCCGCAGCGCGCGAACGCTGCCGCGGCGAGCGCGACTGCCGGCTCCTCCCGCTTCAACCGGTAGCCGTCGTAGCTCTTCCGCATCGTCGTCTCGACCTCGCATTCGGTCTCGGTCGCGGCGAAGGTGAACGCGTCGAGCATCTCCTGGACGACCTCGCCGAGCTGCGCCTCGTCATGCGAGCGCGCCTCGGCGGAGAACGTGCACCATTCGGGGACGACGTTGCCGGCGGTGCCGCCTGTGATCGTGCCGACGTTCGACGTCGTCAGCTCGTCGACGCGGCCCAGCCGCAGATCGGCGATCGCCCTCGCAGCCGCCTGAATCGCGGAGCGCCCCTCCTCCGGCGCCATCCCCGCGTGTGCCGGACGGCCGTGGAACCGCACCTCCATCGCCCGCGACCACGGTGCGCCGAGGACGACCTCGCCCATCGCCCCCTCCTGGTCGTACACGTAGCCCGTCCCGGCCCGCAGCCGGTCGTGGTCGAACGCGTACGCACCGACCAGACCGACCTCCTCCTTCGGCGTGAACACGAGCTCGATCCCCGCATGCGGCAGGTTCTCGCCGAGCACGCGCCGCACGCCCTCGAGCATCGCCGCGACGGCCGCCTTGTTGTCGCAGCCGAGGATCGTGCCGCCTGCATTCCGGACGATGTCGTCCTCGACGACCGGCTCGATCTTCCCGTCCGGCGGCACCGTGTCCATGTGCGCGCAGAGGAAGAGCGGCGTGCCCTCCGCAGTCGGCTCGACGTGGGCGTAGACGTTGCCCGCGTTCGAGCCGATCTGCGGGCCGCAGCCATCCTCGTCCGGCTCGAGTCCGAGACCACCGAGGTAGCGGAGCACGACGTCCGCGACACCGCGCTCCTCGCCGGACGGGCTCGGGATCGCCGCGAGCTCGAGCAGAAGGTCGACGACATCGGACACGCGTCGATCCTATGGGCGCGATGCGTCAGGCTGCGACGTGCTCGCCGGCCCGCACGCGGGCGCGGTCGAGCGCCGCGCCGACGAAGCCGCGGAAGAGCGGAGCCGCGCGCGTCGGCCGCGACTTGAACTCCGGGTGGAACTGGCTCGCGACGAACCACGGATGATCCGGGAGCTCGACGATCTCCACGAGCCGGCCCGCCTGGAAGGTCCCGCTCACGACGAGCCCGGCCTCGACGAGCCGGTCGCGGTAGCTGTTGTTGACCTCGTAGCGGTGCCGGTGCCGCTCGTGGATCGTGTCGTCGCCGTACAGCTCTCGCGCGCGCGTACCGTCGGCCACCTCGACCGCCTGCGCGCCGAGGCGCATCGTGCCGCCGAGGTCCTCGATCCCCTTCTGCTCCGGCAGGAGGTCGATCACCGCATAGGGCGTCTCGGGATCCATCTCGGTCGAGTTCGCTCCCTCGAGGCCGACGACGTGCCGCGCGAACTCCGAGACCGCGACGTGCATGCCCAGGCAGATGCCGAGGTACGGGACCCGCCGCTCGCGCGCGACCTGGCAGGCGAGGATCTTCCCCTCCCAGCCGCGCGAGCCGAAGCCGCCTGGGACGAGCACGCCGTCGACGCTCTCGAGCAGGTCGGCCGTCTCTTCGTAGGACATGTCCTCTGCGTCGACCCAGCGCACGCGGATGGCGCAGCCATGCTCCAGCCCGGCGTGCTTGAGCGCCTCGTGGACGGAGAGGTACGCGTCCTGGAGCTTCACGTACTTGCCGACGAGTGCGATCTCGACGACGTCGCGGCGGCTGTGCACCCGCTCGAGCAGCTCGTCCCAGTCGGACAGGTCCGGTTCGCCGAGCTCGAGGCCTAGCCGCTCCCCGACCAGCCGGTCGAGCCCCTCGCGCTCGAGAACGCGCGGCACCTCGTACACATCCGGGACGTCCGGGCTCGCCACGACCGCCCCTGGGTCGACGTCGGCGAAGAGCGCGATCTTGTCGCGGATGTCGCGCGAGAGCTCCTCGTGCGAGCGGCAGACGACGACGTCGGGATGGATGCCGATGCGGCGCAACTCGTTCACCGAGTGCTGCGTCGGCTTCGTCTTGAGC
>DATBAH010000044.1:0-6481 GCA_036271615.1 Gaiellaceae bacterium | reverse complement strand
GTCGCCCGCGGCCCAGCGAAGGAGGTAGTCCTCGTCATGGCCCATGCGCTTTCCGCAGTTGCCCGGCTGCAGATAGAGAACGAAGCGGTCGTCCTGTTCCCCGACAAAGTGGTGCGGGAAGCACCAGCAGACGCTGCCGCGGTAGACGCTCCGGTAGAGAACGTTGTCCCCGACGTTCACGCGTCGAGCGCCTCGAAGCCGACGAAGGCGGCGCCGATGAGGCCGGCCGCCGTGCCGAGCTCGGCCTTCGCCAGCCGCAGGGCGCTGCGCATCGGCTCGAGGGCCTCCTGTCGCGCGACCTCCTCCGCCGGTCCGCGCAGGTAGTCGTAGGCAGCGACCCCGAAACCGCCGCCGAGGATCACGAGCTGCGGGCCGAAGATGTTGGCGAAGGAGCCGATGCCGGAGCCGAGGTAGCGACCGACCTCTTCGAGCAGCTCCTTCGCCTGCTCGTCGCCCTCGTTCGCGAGCCGCACGAGCCGGTGCGCATCCGCCGACGGCCCGAACGCCTCCTGCGCCGCCGCCGTCGCCGCGCTCCCGCTCACGTACGCCTCGAGATGGCCATGGCCGGTGCAGGCGCCCTGGCACGGCCGCCCGCCGTGCACGACCACGACGTGGCCGAGCTCGGCGCCGGCGCCGTTCCGGCCGCGAAACGGCTTGGCGCCGGAGACGACGCCGCCGCCCACGCCCGTGCCGAGGGTGAGCATGACGAGGTCGTCGTCCCCTCTGCCGGCTCCGGCGCGCCACTCGCCGATCGCGGCCGCATTCGCGTCGTTGTCGAGCCCGACAGGGATGCCGAAGCGCTCGTGCATCCGGTCTCGGAGAGGCGCGTCCTCGAGCGGCAGGTTGACGCTGCGTACGACGACGCCGCGGGCCTGGTCGATCGGGGACGGCACGCCGAATCCCACCGCGACCACGGACTCGTCGAGCAGTTCTGCGACCGCCGCCTCGAGGTCCAGGAGCACGTGCTCCTGCGAGTCGTGTGCGGTCGAGCGCTCGTGCCGGCGAACGAGGCTCCCGTCGCGGGCGACCACCCCGGCCAGGATCTTCGTGCCGCCGAGGTCGACTCCGATCGCATGGCCCGCTTGCACAGTGGGTACCGTAATCCCCCGCATGGCCGCCCCCGGGGAGAAGCCGTATCGCGTCTATCGCGGCGGCCGGACGAAGGGAAAGGTGCCGCTCAAGCGCCGCGAGCGGGACGTCCGGAGGGCCGTCCGGAGCGACGGACCCGGCCCCGGCCGGGTCGTCGAGCGGCAACCGCGCCGCCGTCGTCTCTGGTTCGGTTGGACGCGGCGTCGCTGGACGCTCGTCGCGATCCTCGGCGCGATCTTCCTCCTCGTGGTCTGGGGCGTGGCGGGGTATCTCTCCGTCTCGAGCGGTGTGAAGGACGCCAACAAGCGCCTGCCGAAGAACGTGCAACCCGTGCTGGCGCCGGACAACGGGCTCCTCCTGTCGAACCCGACGACGATCCTCCTGCTAGGCACCGACCATGCGACGGGCAAGGGTGGCGCGGGCCGCAGCGCGGATGAGCACTCGGACTCGATCACGCTCCTCCATACGGATCCGGGCCGCCACCGGCTCGTCTACCTCTCGGTCCCGCGCGACCTGCAGACGGAAGTGCCCGGCCACGGCCAGGAGAAGATCAACGCGGCGATGCAGCTCGGCGGGCCGAAGCTCGCGGTGCAGACGCTGGACGCGCTCCTCGGCCGGGCGCTGCCGGTCAACCACGTCGTGATCGTCGACTTCAACCAGTTCGAGAAGCTCATCGACGCGGTCGGTGGAATCACGGTCGACGTGCCGGAGAACATCCTCTCCAACCGGTTCGACTGCCCCTACAAGACGGCGCAGCGATGCCTCCAGTGGCCGGGTTGGCGGTTCAAGAAGGGCCCGACGCACCTGACCGGGCACGAGGCGCTGATCTTCTCGCGGATCCGCGAGAACCGGCTCGACCAGTCGTGGACCGACTTCGACCGGCAGCACGACCAGCAGCTCGTCGTGCAGGCGACGCTGGCCAAGCTCTCGAGCCCCTCGCTCTTCTTCTCTCTGCCCTTCTCGGGCGGCTCAATGATGAAGCCGATCGCCACCGACCTCTCGACGTGGGAGCTGATGCAGCTCGCGTGGGTGAAATTCCGGGCGGGGAACACGATCCACTGCCGCCTCGGCGGGACGGGCTACACGAACTCGCTTGGAGACGTGATCATCGGCAGCTCCGAGAACATCCGCGTCATCGACGAGGTGCTCGGCCAGTCGGCGCCCCAGGCTCCGGCGAAAGGCCAGCCGTTTGCGCCGGGCTGCGTCGTGGGCGCGAACGCCAGCCTGAAGTAGTCGTCGGGCAGGCTAGTCGCCGCCAGCGGCAGCTTTCTTCTCGGCCGGCTTCGAGTCCTTCTTGGGGCTCTCGCCGCCCGACGAGCCGCTGTCGCCGTCCTTCTTCTTCCCCTTGCCGTAGTCGGTCGTGTAGAAGCCCGAGCCCTTGTAGTGGATCGCGACCGGAAAGAGGACGAGCTCGACCGGCGCGGCGCCGCACACGTCGCACTTCTCCGGCGCCGGGGCGGTCATGGCCTGGAAGCGCTCGAAATGGTGGCCGTTGGGGCAGCGGTACTCGTAGATCGGCACGGCTGCGGACGGTACCAGCGGCGGAGGCTAGGTCAGAGTGGCGGAGACTCGGCTTGCACGGGCACAGGCACCGGTTCGGGCCCGAGCCGTGCGCGCGCGAGGAGACGAGCCACTGCCGGTGCGACGACGCGGACGCGTGCCGGCGCGGGTGCCGGCGCGAAGCGCGCGAAGGCTCCGACGACGGCGATTCCCGCCGCGAGCTCGTACGCGGCGGAGTCGTTGACGAGGAGCGAGGTCACGATCGCGACGCCGAAGGCAAGGAGCACGTCCCGGGTCGACCGCTGGCGCGCACCGCGCCACGCAAGCGCGAACGCGACCGCGAGCACGAAGAGGAGTGGGACGACGAGCTGCCAGGCTTGCAGCGCGGGCAGGTACGAGAGCGGCACGCGGCTCTCGAGCGACGAGAGCAGGCCGGCACCGTGGTCCGAGAACGCACTGCGCAGGTGGTTCGGGCCACGCTCGGCGAGACCGCGCGAGACGATCCAGAGCACGGCGAGGGCCGAGGATGCGAGCAGCCCGACGAAGCCTTTCGCTCCGAGGCGGAAGAGTCGCGCGCCGAGCACGGCGAGCGCGACCCCGAGCGTGATCGCTCCGCCGCCGTCCGCGCCGAGCCGGTTGTCCGTCATCACGACGAGGCCGAAGAAGCCGAAGAGGACGAAGCCCACGATCCCGAAGCGTCGCCGCGCGAGGAACGCCCCCGCGAGAAGCGGAGCGAGCAGCAGCGTCTCGACCTGGTTGCCGATCCCCGAGAACCGCGAGTTCTGGGTCGGACCGAACGGATTCACCGCTTGCCATTCCGGTCGCGTGACCATCACGAAGGCGTACAGCGCCACGACCCCCGCGTAGAGAGCAAGCAGCGCGCGCTCGCTGCGACAGAGCCGTTCGAGGCCGAGCGCGACCAGCACCGTGCCGGCCGAGACCGCGGCGCACAGGAGCACCTCGTTCGAGACAGGGCCCAACCCGAGCGCGAGGTTGACGAGCAACGCCGCCGGCACGGCGGTCACCGCCGCCCTGAGGCCGAGCAGCGCGAGGGCGAGCATGACTCCGGCGAGGATGAACAGGACCGCGAACTTGAGCCGGTTGTTCGCGGCGATGGCATGGTCGAGTCGGGACAGGTGGCCGAGCGCATTCCCGGAGGGCGTCGAGGCAAGCGTCGTCGAGGGATGGCCTCCCAGCGCGGTCGGCGCGATGTCCACGATCGAGACAACGCCCGGAATGTGCGTCGTCGGCGACGTGAGGAGCCCGTGGAAACCGCGCCCGATCACGGCGATGCGGTAGAGGCGGTTGTTCGCGATCGGCGCCCCGCGCGGCGGGAGCTGCAACACGATGCAGAGGTGGTGGCAGTTCGGGAAGACGGCGGCCCGGGTGACGTCGATCAGCGGCTTCCCCTTCGGCACTCCGCCGAGGCGCGCGTTCACCTCGGTCCCGCGCACGAGCTCCGCCAGGGCACGGCGGCGATTCGTCGTCGGCCCGTATCCCGGCCGCAGGAGCCCGACCGCCCCGCGCTCGGCGAGCAACTTGAACGTCGGATCGCCGATCCGGTCGAGGACGTAGACGTGGAACGAGGCGCCGGTCGGGGTCACGCGCGCGGAGGCAGTACCCGGCATGGCGAGCACGACGCCGACGCACGCGAGAACGGCGAGCAGCAAAAGGAGGCGGACCCGCAGGACCATCACTCGAGCATTCTCACGGAAGCTGGCCGTCAAACGAACGGTTCACCGTTCGCCCTCCTCGAGCAACTCCTCGAAGCACGGCGCGCCCTCGAACGCGGCGAGGCCCGCCGGGCGTTCCAGTCGCTGCTCACGCCGCCGCCGCACCATCCGCCGGCGGCGAGCCGCCGCGACCGCCGCCGAGGCGCCGACGAGCCCGCCCAGGAGGAAATCCCTTCCTCTCAGCCTTCCCCTCTCGCGTTCCATGGGACGATTGTGCCTTGCGAATCGCGACTCTCGGTGACGTACTGCTCGACGTGGTCGTGCTTCTGACCGAGCCGCTCGCGCCGGGCGGCGACGTGCGCGCGTCGAACCGGGCCGGAGCGGGAGGCCAGGCCGCCAACGTCGCGGCCTGGGCGTCCGAGCTCGGAGCGGAGGCCCGCTGCATCGCGAAGCACGGCAGCGACCCGGCGGGCGACCTCGTCGCCGGGGAGCTCGTCGCGCGCGGAGTCGAGCTCGTCGGCCCGGCGGCCGAGGGCGCGACGGGCGTCGTCGTCTCGATCGTCCGCGACGGCGACCGCGCCCTCGCCTCGGACCGCGGCGTCGCGCCGTCGTTCGCCCCGGATGAGCTCGACGCCACGTGGGTCGCGTGCGACGTCCTCCACCTCTCCGGTTACGCGCTGCTGCGGGAGCCGATCGCCGCGACGGCGCTGCTGGCGGCCCGGCTCGCGCGCGAGCAGGGTGCGCGGGTCGCGGTCGACGTCGCCGCCTGGACCGAGATCCGCACCTATGGGCCGGTGGCGTTCCGCGAGCTTCTGGACGAGCTCACGCCGGACGTCCTCTTCGCGACCGAGGCGGAGTGGGAGCTCCTGGGCGGCGCCTATCTGACGGCTCCACTCGGCGTGCTCAAACGCGGTGCGCGCGGCTGCACGGTCTTTACGGAGGACGCGAAGCTCGACTTCGCCGCCGTCGACGCCGAGGTCGTCGATCCGACCGGCGCAGGCGACGCGTTCGCCGCCGGTTTCTTGCTCGGCGGCTCGTTGGAGGAGGCGGCGCGGCGCGGGCTCGGCGCGGCTGCGCGCTGCGTCGCGACCGTAGGCTCCATGCCGTGAAGGTGCAGCCGATCACGGACGAGCAGGCGACCGAGATCGCGGCGTGGCGGTACGAGTTTCCGTACGAGTGGTACGACACCTCGGCCGACCCGCGACGCATCGAGCTGTTCGCAAATCCCGCCCGGCGAACGCACCTCCGCGCGGTCGTCGACGACGACGGCGAGCTCGTCGGCTTCTTCAACTTCGTCCCCGAGGGCCACGAGGTGCGGCTCGGGCTGGGCATGCGGCCCGACCTGACGGGCCGCGGCCTCGCGCAGCCGTTCATCGAGGCCGGGCTCGACTATGCGCTACGCGAGTGGCGGCCGCGGACGTTCCGGCTCTGGGTCGCGCGCTGGAACGAGCGGGCGCTGCGCGCGTATCGACGGGCGGGCTTCCACGAGGTACGCCACGGCGAGGAGAGCCGCTTCGCGGAGATGGAACGGTCGGCGTGATCCGCATCGCCGACGAGGTGCGCGATGCGCTCGCCGCCGGCGGCGCCGTCGTCGCGCTCGAGACGACGCTCGTCGCACACGGCTTCCCGCCCGGCGAAGGCGTCGAGGTCGGCCTCGAGTCGGAGCGGCAGGTGCGTATGGCGGGCGCCGTCCCGGCGACCGTCGGCGTCCTCGACGGAGACGTGCGCGTGGGACTGACCGCAGAGGAGCTTGCCCGCTTCGGACCGGAAGCGCGGAAGGCGGGGCCGCGCGATCTCGCGGCCGCCGAGGTCCAACGAGCCGTCGGAGCCACGACGGTCGGCGGCACGCTCGCCGTTGCGCGGGCGACCGGCGTCCGGGTTCTCGCGACCGGCGGCATCGGCGGCGTCCATCGCGGCTTCCCCCATCCGCCCGACGTCTCGGCCGACCTCGCCCAGCTCGCACGGACGCCGGCGCTCGTCGTGTCGGCTGGCGTGAAGTCGCTGCTCGACGTCGCGGCGACCGCGGAGCTGCTCGAGTCGCTCGGCGTTCCGGTGCTCGGGTTCCGCGTCGACACGCTGCCGCTCTTCTACGCCGCAGCAGGTGGCCCGCCGGTCTCGGCGCGGGTCGAATCGGCGGAGGAGGCGGCGCAGGTGGCCGAGGAGCACTGGCACCTGGGCGGCGCCGGGCTCCTGCTCGGCAGGCCGCCGGACGAGCCGCT
>DATBAH010000043.1:0-3635 GCA_036271615.1 Gaiellaceae bacterium | reverse complement strand
GCGACCGCCTGGCCGTGGTTGCCGGCGCTCGCAGCGACCACGCCTGCGGCGCACTGCTCTGGCTCGAGGCTCGAGAGCTTGACGTAGGCGCCGCGGATCTTGAACGAGCCGGTTCGCTGCAGGTTCTCGGCCTTGAGGCGCACCGGCCGGCCGGCGAGGCGCGACAGCGTCTCCGACGGGAAGACCGGCGTGACGCGCGCGACTCCGTCGAGCCGCTCGCGCGCGCGCTCGATCTCAGGAAGCCCGGGTGCTGTTACCTGCGTCGCCATCGTCGATCCGGAACACCTTCTCGAGTATCTCCCTTACCGCCGTCAGCGGGTCGAGCTCGCGTGCCTGCACCTCCGCGAGCAGCCGTCGCAGCTCGGCGTCGTCCGCCACCGCCCGCTCGAGATGACGGCTTGCCCGGCTCGACGCGACGGCGAACACCTCGCGGGCGAGATTCGCGCGGCGTCGCACCTCGAGCTGTCCGCTCTCCTCGAGGAACGCGCGATGCTCCTCGATCTTCTCCCACAGCTCCGGCACGTGCTCGCCGCGCACGGCCTCCGTGAGAACGATCGGCGGGTTCCACTCGCGGCTGCGGTCGAGGCCGAGGATCGAGCGCACCTCGTTCAGCATCGTCTTCGCCGCCGGGTTATCCATCTTGTTGATCGCGATCACGTCCGGGATCTCCATGATCCCCGCCTTCAACGCCTGCACCGCGTCGCCCGAGCCCGGCATGAGGACGAGCAGGACGGTGTCGGCGATGCCGATCACCTCGACCTCGCTCTGGCCGGCGCCGACCGTCTCGAGAAAGACGACGTCCTTGCCGGACGCGTCGAGCACGAGCAGCGCCTGGAGGGCGGCTTCGGCCAGGCCACCGAGGTGGCCGCGCGTCCCCATCGAGCGGATGAAGACGTCGGGATCGAGGAAGTGGTCGCTGAGCCGGATCCGGTCGCCGAGCAGCGCGCCGTGCGTGAACGGGCTCGACGGATCGACGGACACGACGCCGATGGTTACGTCGCGCTCGCGGACGTGCCTGATCAGCGCCGCGACGAGGCTCGACTTGCCGACTCCCGGCGGGCCTGTGACTCCCACCGAGTACGCCGAGCCGGTCTGCGGATAGAGGTCGGCGACGACGCCGTACGCGAGCGGGTCACCGTCCTCGACGAGCGAGATCGTGCGGGCGACCGCGCGCCGGTCACCGTCGCGGACGCCGGCCGCCAGATCCTCCCGAGTCCAGTCGCGGCGCCCGGCCACGCGAGGACTTTAGTTGGCGGCTGCCACCCTGGCGGGCTCTCGGCTGCGCTCGGCCTCCGCGGCGGTCTCGCCGCCGAGGTTGCGGGCGAGCAGCGAGCCTGCCACCGCGGCGACGACCAGCGCACAACCTGCGCCGGCCCAGATCCACCGCGCGCCGACGTTGTGGACGAAGAGCCCACCGAGCCCTTCGCCGATGCCGACGAGCACGTACGTCGCGCTCATCACGAAGGTGAGCGCACGCCCCCGCATCAGGTCGAAGGTCCCGCGCTGGACGAGCAGGGCGTTACAGGCGATCGCCACGCCGTTCCCGAGACCCGCGACGACACAGAGAACCGCCGCGACCCAGATGTTGGGACTCACCGCGGTCCCGAGGTACCCCACGGCCATCACGGCGATGCCGCCTCCGTAGACCGCCGAGACGCGGTATCGCGTGAGCGCGCCCGCGCTCGTGAGGCTGCCGAGCACGAGGCCGGTGCCCATCGCTCCGAAGAGGAGCCCGTAGCCGAAGTCGCCGGCCGACAGAGTGTTCTGGGCGAGGAAGATCTCGGTGACGTTCGCCAGGCCCGCCGCGAACGAGGCGATTCCCCAGGCGACGAGCACGGCCCGCATCGAGGGCGAGCGGAGCGCCGCCGCGAAGCCGTCGCGAAGATCGCCCCAGTGGCCGCGCGAGAGCGCCCGCTCGCTCTGCAGCAGGTGCGCCGGGATGCGCACCACGAGCACGATCGAGACGACGAACGACACGGCGTTGATCGCGTACGCCGCCGAAGGCCCCGCGGCTGCCGTCAATGCACCGCCCAGGAGCGGCCCGACTGCCCAGCTCACGTTCTCGACGCCCTGGAGGAGCGCGTTCGCAGCAGGCAGGTCTTCTCCGGATACGAGGTTCGGCACGCCGGCGTAGACGGCGGGACGGAAGAACCCGGTCGCGAGGCCGGCGACGAACGCGAGCCCGACGACCATCGAGGCGCTCGAGGCGAAGGGCAACGCCGCGAACACCACGACGCGGAGCGCGTCCGCGGCGATCATCAGCGACCTCCGGTCGAGCCGGTCGAGGAGCGGCCCCAGCAGGAGCCCGACGAAGATCGTCGGCAGGAACTCGACGATGAGCACAGCGGCGACCCAGACGCCGGAGTTGGGCGACGACGAGGTCTTGTCCTTGACGTCGATCGCAAGCGCAACCGCTGCGAGCAGCGTCCCGACACTCGAACCGAGTGTCGCGAGGAAGAGGTTCCGGAACGCCTCGAGACGGAGCGGCGCGAACTGGGCAGACGACATGAAGCTCACGAGCCTGCGGTCGAAAGTACCACCTTCGCCTGCTGGTTACGAGACGCCCGAAAGGACGTGTCCCAATGCGACCCCGAAGACCTCGTTCTCCTCCGGGGTGCCGACGGTCACGCGGATCGCCTCGGGCGCGCCGAAGCCGTCGACGGGTCGGACGATGACCCCTTCCCGCAGCAGCCGCTCGAACAGCTCGCGCCCGCCGCCGACGTCCACGAAGAGGAAGTTCCCGCGGGCGGGCTCCGCAGGCTCGAGGCCGTGACCGCCCAGGATCTCGGCCAGCCGGTCGCGGCCTGTCGCGTTCAGCAGCCGCCGCCGTGCGATCTCCTGCGCGTCGTCGAGACTCGCCAGCGCCGCGGCCTGCGCCGTCGCGGCTACGTCGAACGCGCGGCGCACCTTGCTCGTCGCCGTGACGACGTCCGCCGAGGCCACGGCCCAGCCGACCCGCAGGCCGGCGAGCCCGTAGATCTTCGAGAACGTCCGCAGCACTGCGATACGGCGGCCCTCGCGGAAGAGGTCGAGTCCGTCCACGTAGTCCGGCTCGTCGATGTACTCGAAGTACGCTTGGTCGAGGACGCAGAGCACGTGCTCCGGCAGCTGGTCGAGGAACGCGAGCAGCTCGGCTCTGCTGTTGGCGGTGCCGGTCGGGTTGTTCGGGTGGCACACGTAGACGAGCTTCGTTCGCGGCCCGATCGCCGCGAGCAGACCGTCGAGGTCGTAGGTGTGGTCGCGCAGCGGGACGCGGCGGGCCTCGGCGCCGAGCTTCATCGCGGTGAGGACGTAGCTCGGGAAGGACGGCCAGCCGCACACGATCTCGTCTCCCGGGTCGAGCGTCGCCTGCGCGAGCAGGTCGATGATCCCGTCGGCGCCGGCGCCGACGATCAGCTCGTCGAAGGTGACTCCGTGCCGCTCCGCGAGCTCGGTGCGGAGCGTCCACGCGCCGCCGTCCGGGTAGCGGTTGAGCTCGAGTGCTGCACGCTCCATCGCCTCGAGCGCCGCGGGAAACGGCGGAAACGGCCCCTCATTCGAGGCGAGCTTGACGACCCGCTCCAGCCCGAGCTCACGCTGCACCGCCTCGACCGGCTTGCCCGGCTCGTACGGCACGAGGCCGTCGATCGAGGAGC
>DATBAH010000042.1:0-11498 GCA_036271615.1 Gaiellaceae bacterium | reverse complement strand
CGGCGTTGCTCAGCGGCAAGGTTCCGGTGAACGCGGGCGAAAACGTGGTCGTGGTGGTCTCGGGCGGCAACGTGGCACCCGAACAGGCCGCTGCTATCTTGAGAGGGCAATGAAGGCCGGCATTCATCCCGAGTACGTCGTAGCAACGGTGACGTGCTCCTGCGGAAACACGTTCCAGACCCGCTCGACGAAGCCCGAGCTGCACGTCGAGATCTGCTCTCAATGCCATCCGTTCTACACGGGCAAGCAGAAGCTCATGGACACGGGCGGTCGCGTCGAGCGCTTCCAGCGTCGCCTGGAGCGCGCCGACCAGGCACGTCGCGGCTAGAGCGCCGGATTCATGGCAAACGTCGGCGGACAGGCGGTCCTCGAGGGCGTGATGATGCGCGGCCCGGGCAACTGGGCCGTCGCCGTGCGCACTCCATCCGGTGAGATCGCGCAGGTCGCGCGTCCGATCGACTCGGCGATGGCGCGCCACTTCGTCTTCCGGCTGCCGATCGTGCGGGGCGTGATGGCGCTCGGCGAGTCGCTCGCCATCGGCTTCCGCGCACTCGCGATCTCGGCGAACTACGCCCAGCAGCAGGAAGGGGAGGACGGCGAGGTCGAGACGGAGATCTCCCGCGGCGCCCTCATCTTCGCGTTCGCGATCGCGATCGGCTTCGCGCTGGCGGTCTTCAAGGTCGGTCCGGCGCTGATCACCGACTCGCTTCCGATCTCGAGCGGCGGCTGGTTCGTCGTCGTCGAGGGGCTGATCCGCGTGTCGATGTTCGTCGCCTATCTCGCGCTCATCTCGCTCCTGCCCGACCTGCGCCGCGTCTTCCAGTACCACGCTGCCGAGCACAAGGCGATCAACGCGTACGAGGCCGGCGAGCCGCTCGAGCCGGAGGTGGTGCAGCGTTACTCGCTCATCCACCCGCGCTGCGGGACGGCGTTCCTGCTCTGGGTGATGGTGATCGCGATCTTCGTGTTCGCGTTCTTCGGCCGGCCCGTCTGGTACTGGCTGATCGCCACGCGGATCCTGCTCCTGCCGTTGATCGCGGGTCTCGCCTACGAGCTGATCCGCTTCGCCGGCAAGCATCAGGACAACCGGGTGGTGATGACTCTGCTCGCGCCGGGGCTCTGGTTGCAGCGGCTCACGACCCGCGAGCCGTCGCTCGACCAGCTCGAGGTCTCCATCCGCGCGCTCCGAGAGGTACTCCACCTCGAAGGCGCCGGAACGCCGGACGCGCAACGCGTCGAGGTAATGGCCTAGGCCACGTCCGGAACGGCCACGTCAGGTGTCAGACACCTGACATGGCCCGTTGAGACAGCAGCGCAACGCTGCGAGCTTCCACGAGCTCGCGTAGAGCATCGATCGATCCGCCCGCCTCGGCGACGACGAGAGAGGCGTCGACAAACGGGAAGTCGCTCGAGATCCCCGCCGCCGTCGCATGGCTGCTCCACCGCCAATCCTCCGGCCGCGGTACCAGGCCGGCGGTGACCGGATTGAGCACGACGTACGCGTAGGTGCCGAGCAAGTCGCGGCCGTCGGTGACCCTGCGGCTTCCGTAGCGGCGCCGGACGAACTGTCCCAGCCTGTCGTGCTGCGCGTTGAAGTCCCTGCTGTAGGCCATATTCAGCTGCTTCATTCCGACCGGCAAAGACAGATCGGGCACGGAGACCACGAAGTGGACGTGAGTGTCCATCTGACAGAAGGCGAGGCACTTCCACCCGTGGACGTCCAGAACCTTGACGAGCAGCCGGATCCAGCCGATTCGATCCGTGTTGTCGACGAAGTACTGCTCGTTCCCGGTTGCGTGAACCCAGACGTGATGGATTCCGGGTGCGACGTCGCGGGGGCGGGGAGGCATTACCTCGAGCGTCGCGGAGATCCACCGACCTCCGCAAGACTCTCTTATGGACCCGGCCACTTCGGCCACGTCCGGTGTCAGACACCGGACGTGGCTCGAAGGGCCTCGTCAGAAAACGAGCGGAGGAGGTAGATGATGGCGACGGACAGACGCGCAGAGGTGACGTGGCGCGGGAGCCTGCTCGAGGGCTCCGGCGAGATCGGCTCGACGACGAGCGGTGCATTCGGTGGCCTCGGCGTCACGTGGAAAGCGCGCTCCGAGGACGAGACCGGCGGCCTCACGAGCCCCGAGGAGCTGATCGCCGCGGCACACGCCGCGTGCTTCTCGATGGCGCTCTCTGCCGGGCTCGCAAGAGCCGACACTCCCGCGGACGAGCTCCACACCTCCGCCACCGTCACCTTCCAACCGGGCGAGGGCATCACGCGTATCGCGCTCACGGTCGAGGGCCGCGTTCCCGGCGTCGACGCAGCGGCGTTCGAACAAGCTGCTCAAACCGCGAAGGAGAACTGCCCGGTCTCCAAAGCCCTCGCGGGGGTTCCCGAGATCAGCCTCGAGGCCCGCCTGGCCGGCTAGACGGGCTCGATCCGTCCGCTTTCGACGTCGTAGACGAAGCCGGTCGCGCCGAACGAGTCGTCGAGCAGCGGATGGCTGCGGATCGTCTCGACGCTCTGCCGCACGCGCTCGGCCACGTCCGGAAACGGCTGGAAGTCGATGCTCTTCGACTCCGGCCCGAGCTTCTCGTGTACGTCGGCGTTCGTGAACGTGAGCATGCCGCACCCGGTATGCCCGATCACGACCGTTTCCTGCGTCCCGAGCAGCTGGTGGGAGATGACGAGGGAGCGGATCGTCTCGTCGTTCACGAGCCCGCCTGCGTTGCGGATCACGTGCGCGTCGCCTTCCTCGAGGCCGAGGAAGCGAGCCGGGTCGAGGCGGGCATCCATGCAGGTGACGACTGCGAACTTCCGGCCCGGCGGCATGGGCAAGCCGCCCTTCTCGAATCCCGACGCATAACGGTCGTTTGCTTGCGTGACCTCGTCGACGACGGACATCCTGCGACCTCCCCGGTTGAAGCTTTGCCGACTAAAGCGTGAAGCTATCCAAACTGAAGTGAGCTGGGCAAGGTTACGCTGGCCCGGCCATGCCGCCCGACTTCGACAGCCTCGTTACCGAGCTCGAGCGTTCCTATGCCGAGCTCCAGACGCGAATGGCCGATCCGGCCGTCTACAACGACCACCGCGAGGCGGCGGACGTCGGCCGCCGCCTGAAGGAGCTCGAGCAGCCGCACAAGCTTGCGCGGGAGTGGGAAGCCGCGCGGGACGACCTCGCCGCGGCACGCGAGGACACCGACCTGCGCGAGCTCGTCCCCGAGCTCGAGGAGCACACGGGCAACCTGGAGGAGGAGCTACGCCTCGCGCTCGTCCCGAAAGATCCGGCCGACCGCAAGGACGTGATCGTCGAGGTGCGCCAGGGTGTCGGCGGCGACGAAGCCGCGCTCTGGGCGGGAGACGTCTACCGGATGCTCTCGCGCTACGCGGAGCGGCGCGGCTTCAAGGTCGAGGAGCTCGAGGCCAGCCGGAACGACGGCGGTGGCTACAAGGACGTCACGTTCGCGGTCAAGGGCGACGGCGCCTACTCCGTCTTCAAGTGGGAGGGCGGCACGCACCGCGTCCAGCGCGTCCCGGAGACCGAGAGCCAGGGCCGCATCCACACCTCCACCGCGACGGTCGCCGTGATGCCGGAGGCGGAGGAGGTCGAGGTGCAGATCGACCCGAACGACCTCAAGATCGACGTCTACCGCTCGACCGGCCCCGGCGGCCAGTCCGTCAACACGACCGACTCCGCCGTCCGCATCACGCACCTGCCGACCGGCGTCGTCGTCTCGATGCAGGACGAGAAGTCGCAGCTCCAGAACCGCGAGAAAGCGATGCGCGTCCTGCGCGCGCGCCTCTACGAGCGCGAGCTCGAGCGGCGGCGGGCCGAGCTCGACGCAACGCGCAACGCCCAGATCGGCTCCGGCCGGCGCGCCGAGAAGATCCGCACCTACAACTTCCCCGAGAACCGGCTCACCGACCATCGGGTGAAGCTGACCGTGCATCAGCTCGACCGGATCCTCCAGGGGGAGCTCGACGGCTTCACCGAGGCGCTGGCCACCGACGAACGGCACCGCGCGCTCGGGGAATGACGGCTCGCGAGGCGCTCGCGGAAGCCGAACGAAGGCTTGCCGGCGCGGGAGTCGACACGCCGCGCGTCGACGCGGAGTGGCTCGTCGCACATCTCCTGGGGACGACGCGCTCGGGCCTCGCCGTGCGGCTCGACGAGGAAGTGGACGGACTCGAGCCACTCCTCCGACGCCGGGAGGCACGCGAGCCGCTCGCCTACGTACTCGGCGCGTGGGGCTTCCGTCGCCTCACGCTGAAGACGGACGCCCGCGCGCTCGTGCCCCGGCCCGAGACGGAGACGCTCGTCGAACGCGCGCTCGCACTCGCGGAGGGAATCGAGCGACCGCGGATCCTCGACGTCGGCGTGGGCTCCGGCGCGATCGCGCTCGCGCTCAAGGACGAACGGCCCGACGCCCGGGTTACCGGAGTCGACGTCTCGCTCGGCGCGCTGGCGCTCGCCCGCGAGAACGCCGAGCGTGCGAGCCTCGAGATCGAGCTGCGTGAGGGCGACGGCGCAGCCGCTGCGGCAGAGGGGTGGGACGTCGTCGTCGCCAACCCGCCATACGTCGACAACCTCGAAGACGTCCAGCCCGAGCTGCGCTGGGAGCCCGACGTCGCCCTCGTCGGTCGCGGCGAGCACGAACGAATCGCGCGAGCGGCGAAGGCGAGCTATGTCGTCTTCGAGGCCGGAGACGGCCAGGCAGGCGAGATCGCCGCGCTGCTCGAGCGGCTCGGCTACGCGGAGGTGAGGATCACGGCCGATCTCACGGGCCGCGATAGGGTCGTCGAGGGGAGGCTCCCGTGACCGAGGCGTTCACCACACCCGAAGGGCTCACGCTTTCCTACGAGCGGCGCGGAAGAGGACCGCTCCTCGTCTCCGTGACCGACTCTCTGCTGTGAGCGAGGACGCGGTCGCGGCCCTGCGTGCGGGCCGCGCGGTGATCCTCCCGACTGACACCGTCTACGGGCTCTGCGCGCTGCCCGAGCACGAGGAAGTCCTCTACGAGCTGAAGGGTCGCGACCGCTCGAAGCCGGTCGCGCTCCTTGCGGCCGACGTCGGCGCGCTGGTCGACGCGGTGCCGGGGTTGGAAGCGTCGGTCCTCGAGCGGTACCTGCCCGGCCCGTACACGCTCGTCGTCGGCGCGGTCGGCGTCCGCGTCCCGAACCTGCCGCCCTCGGCGGCCGAGGTCGTCCGCGCCGTGGGTGTCGTCGCCGCAACGAGCGCCAATCTCGCGGGCGGGCCCGAACCGCGACGAGTCGAGGACATCCCGGAGGAGATCCGTGCCGTCTGCGGCGCCGTCGTCGACGCGGGAGAGCTGCCCGGCGTGCCGTCCACGGTGATCGACCTCACGGGAGCAGAGCCGCGCGTGCTGCGGGAGGGCGCCGGCCCCCTCCCCCAGTAGCATCCTCGCCATGGCGACGAAGCAGGCGACGTTCCAGGAGCTGAAGCACGCTGGCCTCGACGAGATCGATCCCGAGATCGCGGGCTTCCTCGGCGACGAGCTCGAGCGGCAGCGCGGCCAGATCGAGCTGATCGCCTCCGAGAACTTCACCTGGCCCGCCGTGCTGGAGGCCGTGGGCTCCGTGGCGACGAACAAGTACGCGGAGGGTTACCCCGGCCGGCGTTACTACGGCGGTTGCGAGGTGATCGACGAGATCGAGCAGCTCGCGATCGACCGCGCAAAGGAGCTGTTCGGAGCCGAGCATGCGAACGTCCAGCCGCACGCGGGCGCGCAGACGAACATGGCGGTCTACGCGGCCGTGATGGAGCCCGGCGACACGCTGATGGCGCTTGCGCTCAACCAGGGCGGCCACCTCACGCACGGGCACAAGGTCAACTTCTCGGGCCGCCTCTACAGCGTCGCGCACTACGAGGTCTCCCGCGCGACGATGACCGTGGATTACGACGACGTGCTCGCGAAGGCGAAAGAGGCACGGCCGAAGGTGATCGTCTGCGGCGGATCCGCCTATCCGCGGACGGTCGAGGCCGACCGCTTCCGCACGATCGCGGACGAGGTCGGAGCGCTGCTCGTGTGCGACATGGCCCATTTCGCCGGGCTCGTAGCCGCCGGCCTCCATCCGAATCCGGTCGAGCACTGCGACTTCGTCACCTCGACGACGCACAAGACGCTCGCGGGGCCGCGCGCCGGCTTCATCCTCTGCCGCGAGGAGCACGCGAAGGCGCTCGACTCCGCCGTGATGCCGGGGATGCAGGGCGGTCCGCTCGAGCACACGATCGCGGCGAAGGCGACGTGCTTCCGCATCGCGATGACCGAGGCCTTCCGCGAGTACCAGGCACAGGTCCGCCGCAACGCCGACGCCCTCGGCGACACGTTGCTCGAGGGCGGGCTCTCGCTCGTCACCGGCGGCACCGACACGCACCTCCTGCTCGTCGACCTGAGCGATTCCGAATGGACGGGCAAGGCCGCCGAGGAGCGTCTCCACGAGATCGACGTCACCGTGAACCGCAATACGATCCCGTTCGACGAGCGCTCGCCGTTCGTCACGTCGGGGATCCGGCTCGGCTCGCCGGCGATGACGATGCGCGGGTTCGACGAGGACGATTTCGGCGAGGTGGGGCGGATCATCTGCGAGGCACTCACCGAATCGCCGGACCTCGACGGTCTGCGCGGCCGGGTCGCGGCGCTGTGCGCGAAGCGCCCGCTCTACGATGGCTTCCGCGGGTACACGACCTACGTCGCGTGACCAGCGGCCGCCTCACGGTGGTCGAGCATCCGCTCGTCCAGCACAAGCTCAGCTACCTGCGCGACAAGGACACGCCGACCGTCCATTTCCGGAAGCTCGCGAACGAGATCACGCTCCTCCTCACCTACGAGGCGACGAAGGACATGGCGACGGAGGCCGCGGAGATCGAGACGCCGCTCGAGCCGATGATCGCGCAGCGGATCTCCGGCAAGAAGGTGGCCGTCTGCCCGGTGCTGCGGGCGGGAGTCGGGATGCTCGACGGTGTTCTTTCGCTCGTCTCGAGCGCGAGGGTCGGCTTCATCGGGATGTACCGCGACGAGGAGACGCTCGAGCCTGTCCAGTATTACCTCAAGCTGCCCGACGACCTGGCCGAGCGGGACGCGATCGTCCTCGACCCCATGCTTGCGACCGGCCACTCGAGCTGCGCCGCGATCGCGGCGGTGAAGGAGGCCGGGTCTCAGTCGGTGACGCTCGTCTGCATCGTCGCGGCGCCGCCGGGCGTCGACGAGGTGCACCGGCAGCACCCGGACGTGCACATCGTGTGCTCGGCCGTCGATCGCGGTCTGAACGAGCGCGGGTTCATCGTGCCGGGGCTCGGAGACGCCGGCGACCGTCTCTACGGGACGAAGTAGCGCCGGTTCAGCCGACGCGAGCGGTGCGGCGCTTCCTGGGGTTGGCGGCGAGGAACGCCGCCACGAACGCAAACAGGATCCAGAGTGCGTAGACCGGTCGGACGATGCTGCCGAAGTGGTGGACGAAGAGGCTCGTCGTCCTGGTGCTGAGGTATCCGACGCGGGGCCCCTGGCCGGCGAGCACGCTGTCGAGGAGCTTGTTCAGGTCGTGGACGAAGATCACGTACTTGCCCACGAGGATTCCTCCCGCCGCGATCAGTCCCGCTGCGACCCTGGCTGCTCCGCGGATCGGACCGCCGTAGACCCTGAAGGCGACGCCGCCGGTGCCGGCGCCCACGAACCAGGCGAGGAAGCCGATGTCGAACCGCGTGGCGATCACGACGCCGGCCCAGACGAGTCCGCCGATCAGGGCCACGCCGGCTCCGGCGAGCAGCGCAAGCCCGAGTGAGCCTCCGGTCGCTTGCCGCGTGATCGTCTGAGGCGGCGATACGAGCAGCGGCGGCTTCTCGGCAGGCGCGTAGCTGGGAGTGCCGAACTCGGGCGCCCAGCCACTCGGGCTGCTCGCGGCGAGCTCCGCGGCGGCTCTCTCGATGGCCGCGGCGCCGGAGCCTGACGCTGCGACCGCCTGGCTCGAGAACGTAGACGTGCTCGTCGCGAACGCGCTCCCGAGCAGTGGAGCCTTGCGGCGCTCCCAGAGATACACCGGAAAGGCGATGCCGAAGACGAAGAGACAGCCGGCGACCCATTTCCAGACCCGGTCGGCCAGGCGATTTCCGCGCCAGTCGAAGCGGCGCGCGTCGAAGGACACCCAGAGGGCGCCCGCGCATGCAGTCAGGAAGTAGACCCCAGCCGGATTCATCGTTCAGCGAGCTGATCGGCAAAGCGGAGCTCCGACCTGAGAGTGGCCCGCCGGGCTAGCGAGTCTCGAAGAGGCTGTTCAGCTCGGGAAGTCCGGGCACTCCCGCGAGCCGCGAGAACGTGCCCTCGCCGGCGATCTCCTGCGCCGCCGCGAGCGCGCCGTGCCAGGCGGCGCGGGCGAGAGCGCCACCGACGCTGATCCGGTGCACGCCGAGGGAGGCGGCTTCCGCAACCGTGATGAACGGCGCGTAGACGAGCAGGTTCACGGGCTTCGGTGCCACTGCGGCGACGATGGCCGACACCTGCTCGGGCGTCGAGATGAACGGCGCGTAGAGGCAGTCTGCGCCGGCGGCGGCGTACGCCTGCAACCTCCGGATCGTCTCCTCGAGATCGGGGCGGCCGACGACGAACCCCTCGGAACGGCCGGTGAGGAGGACGCCGGTCCCGCTCTCGTCGATCGCGCTCCGTGCTGCTCGAATCCGCTCGACAGCGAGGTCGAATTCGTAGAGCGGCTCGTCGCCGTCGCCGGTCGAATCCTCGATCGACAGGCCTGCGATCCCGGTGGCCGTGGCGAGCTTCACGTTCGCAGCGACCTCTTCGGGATCGTCTGCGAAGCTACCCTCGAAGTCCGCGTTCAACGGGACGCCGACCGCGCCGGCGATCTGCCGGAGATGCTCGAGCGTCTCGTCTCGCGGCACGCTGCCGTCGGCACGACCGATTGCCCAGGCGTGCCCGGCGCTCGTCGTAGCGAGCGCCTGGAAGCCCATCCCCTCGAGAGCGACCGCGCTCCCGAGGTCCCACGGGTTCGGCATCACGAAGCAGCCTTCGGCGTGGAGCCGGCGAAAGGCATCGACCTTCTCGGCTTGCGAGCTCACGCTGCGAATAGTCGCTTGTCGGCGGCGAGGTCGGGCGCCCAGTCGAGGCGGTCGGCGTCCGCGAAGCGGAGGTAGGCGCCGAGCGCGTCGCGCATCGCCTCGACGAACCCGTCGGCACGGCGCGGCGCGAACCCGTCCTCCCACCAGAGGCCGATCACCTCGACGCGGTTCGCGTTCCGGTCGATCCGCGGCTCGATCCGGCCGACGAGCCGGTCGCCGAACACGATCGGGAGCACGTAGTAGCCCCAGCGGCGCTTCTCGGGCTTGAAGAAGCCCTCCCAGACGAAGTCGAAGTCGAACAACTTCGCGAGCAGGGCGGTGTCCCACAACAGCGAGTCGAACGGCGCGATGAACGCGACGGACGGCGGCGGCTCCGGCGGCGCCTCCAGCTCGGCGACCTCCTCCGCGACCACGAACCGCTTGCCGCGCAGGCCCTCGAGCTCGACCGCTACGAGCTCGCCGCGCTCGACCGCCTCGTCGTGCAGCGCCCTGCGCACGTCCGGATTCGCGATCCGGGCGAACGTGCCGCCTGCGCCGCCTGCGCCGAGCAGGCCGTGGGCGCGGTGGCGGGAGACGAGCTTGTGCCGGAGCTGCTCTTGCTCCGGCACCTCCTGTGCCAGAAGCCCGGCCGGAAGCAGCCGCTCGATCACGTCGTAGTAGCGGACATTGCCGTCGCGGCGCGCGAGCCCGATCACGCCCGCCACCGTGTACGCCTCGAGCACCGAGCGCACCGCGTTCTCCGGCAGACCGAACCAGTTCTTCGTCTTGCCGCTCTCCCGCTCGAAGTCGGCCGAAGAGAGCGGCCCGTCCGCCCGGAGGCGCTCGAGCACGCGCTCGGCGACGTCGGCGTTGTCAGCCAGAGCGGCGGCATGGAACCGCGGCCCCTTGCGGCCCGCGTTGACCCGATACCACGGGAACTCGTTCGCCGGGATGAATGACAGGGCCTTGTTCGTCGTCTCGGAGATCTCTCGGCGCTCGTAGAGCGCGTCACACCAGGCGGGCTCGTAGCCGGCCACCCGGGCATGCAGCATCAGGTCGTGGTTCCTGCCCGCAACTGCGATCGGATCGAACTGGATCGAGCCGAGCTTCCGGATCACCTCCACCGCCGCGTCAGGGCCGCCTTCGAGAGACCGCGCCGGCGCGAGGAAGTGCCGGGCGACGAGAAAGCGACGCGCTGTCTCGGCGGTGACCTTCACCGGGTGGTCGGTCAGGACAGCTGCTCGAGTCCGTCGGTGACCCACGCCCGTAGCTCGTCCGACTTCGCGAACGCGGCGTCGTCCGCCTCGGCGCGGGCGAGCACCTCCTCTGCCGACGCGCCGGCTCGCAGCCCGGCGTAGAGGTAGATCAGGGCGGACGAGCGGGGGCCCGTCCGACAGGTCACGAGTGTCGGCCTCGGCAAGCCGTCGAGCGCTTCGACCTGCCTGCGGGCGAGATCGAGGTCGAGCGGAGTGGGAGGGTCGGACACGACGTTCGCCGACACGGGGACGGCGCGCTCGACGTCCGCGTACGACATCCCGCCCTCCATCGATGCGAACTCCTCGCCGCACAGGTAGAGCCACGACGCGGCGCCCTTCTCGCGCGCGAAGGCCGCGGCGTCGGCGATCAGCCCACGGTTGTTCATCAGGTCGGTGGGCGTCTCGAAGTCGGTCATGCGCGCGATCCTACTGACGTATCGTTTTTGTGCCCGATGCCTGCATCGCTCGGCCTCACGCGCGCACAGATCCTGGCGTTCCGGCGCCGCGCCGGCGCGCTCGACGAACGCCTCCCACGCGGCGCCCGTTCGCTGCGGCAGGCGGCCTGGGCGGGGCTGACGGACAGCGTGCCGCGGGCGGCCCTCCTCTCGATCCATGCACGAGTAGAGGGGACGAAGCCGTCGAGCTGGGAGGATCGGTCGCTCGTCCAGGTTTGGGGGCCGCGCAACAGCATCTACGTCGTGCCGGCCCGCGACCGGGCGCTGTTCACGCTGGGCCGCTTCCCCGAGGACGAAGGCCGCCGTCGGAGAGCGGAGGAGATGGCCGCCCGCGTGCAGGCCTTCCTCGCCGGGCGGCGACTGAAGGACAACGACGTCCAACACGCACTCGGCATCGGCAATGCGATCAAGTACGCGGCGCCGACCGGCACCCTGCTTCTCCGCTGGGACGGCGGGCGCACACCGACGATCTGGACCGTGCCGGCACCCCAGATCGCCCCGCTCGAAGCGCGGCGCGAGCTCGCCCGCCGGTACCTGCACATCCTGGGTTCGGCAACGCCGGAGGCCTTCGCGACCTGGGCGGGTGTCGGAGACGCCGCGGCCCGGGCGACGTTCGACGGGCTGGGCACGGCGCTCACACCGGTGCGAACGCCGATCGGCGACGCCTGGATCCTGGCGCGTGACGAGCAGGCCTTTCGCGAGCCGCCGGGGCCGACGGCCGGCGCGCG
>DATBAH010000041.1:0-5936 GCA_036271615.1 Gaiellaceae bacterium | reverse complement strand
GAAGAGCCAGTACGACGTCGTCGCCGACGGCGAGACGATCTTCTCGAAGCAGGAGCTCGGACGCTGGCCCGAGGACGGCGAGGTCCAGAGCCTTCTCAGCGCCCGCTGAAGCGCGGCTCGCGCTTCTCGCCGAAGGCGGCGACTCCCTCGCGGAAGTCCTCGGTCTGGGCCGCCTCGGCCTGCGCCTCCGCCTCCCGCTCGAGCTGCTCTTCGAGCGTCGAGGTCGCCGCCTCGTCGTAGAGCCGCTTCGTCAGTGCGATCGCTCGCGTCGGGGCTGCGGCGAGCGCCGCCGCCCGCTCGGCCACCTGCGGTGCGAACGAGTCCGCCTCCACCACCTCGGAGACGAGCCCCCACGCAAGGGCCTCCGCCGCCGTCAGCCTCCGGTTCGAGGTCATCCACTCGAACGCGCGCGCCGTCCCCAGCAGCCGCTGGAGGAAGTACGTGCCGCCGGAGTCGGGGATCAGGCCGATCCCGACGAAGCCGGGGACGAAGAAGGCGGCGTCGGAGGCGAGCCTGATGTCGCAGGCGCACGCGAGCGAGAGTCCGGCACCTGCGCAGACCCCGTTTACCGCCGCGATCACCGGCTTCTCGAGCGAGCGGATCGCCAGGACGTTGACGTGGTAGGTCGCGCGGAGCAGCGTCGGGATGTCGCCGGACTCGCCGAACGCGCCGAGGTCCTGGCCGGCCGAGAAGCCGCGGCCGGCACCGGTGATGACGACCGCCCGCACGGCCGGATCGCGCGCCGCCTCGAGCGCCGCCTGCAACTCGTCGTGCAGGGTGCGCGTGAACGCGTTGAGCTTGTCGGGCCGGTTGAGCGTGATCGTCTCGACGGCGCCCTCGCGGGCTACTTCCACCTCGGCCATCGCACGGACCCTACTGCCGGAATACGCTCCGGGGCATGGAGCTCGAGCACCACGAGCGGAACGGTGTTCGCTGGCAGGTCGCGCGGCGCCTCCCCGCGCCGGCCTTACGGCCGCTGCTCGGCCAGGCGCTCGAAGGCTGGGCGCGGGAGGGCCAGAACGCGGCGAGCTTTCAGGAGCTGCCGTTTCCCGGGATCCCGCTCATCCTCAATCTGGCCGAGCCGTGGCGCGTCGACGGCACGAGCCTCGACAGCTTCCTCGCGGGACTACACACAGGGCCGACGACGGTCACAGGCGAGCAGGCCTTCTCTTGCCTGGAGCTGCGCCTGACACCCCTCGGCACGCGACGCCTACTCGGCCGGCCGCTGCACGAGCTCGCAGACCGGTCGGTTCCGCTCGAGGAGCTGCTACCGGGGACGGAAACGCTTGCGGCGCGACTGCGCGACGCGCCCGGCTGGGAGGCCCGCTTCGATCTCGTCGAGACCTTCCTCAGCCGGCGGCTGGCGGACTCGCCTCCGCCACCTCGCGAGCTCGAGTGGGCTTGGCGGCAGCTGATGCGGAGCGGCGGCCAGGTGCGTGTTCGTGCGCTCGCCCTCGAGCTCGGCTGGAGCCCACGCCGCCTGATCGACCGCTTCCGCGACCACGTCGGCCTGCCGCCGAAGGCCGTCGCCCGAGTGATCCGCTTCAACCGCGCCGTCACCGCTCTGAGCTCTGGGACGCCCCGCATCGCGGAGGTGGCGGCCGCGTGCGGCTACGCGGACCAGGCTCACCTCGCACGCGATGTCCGCGCGCTCGGCGGCATCACCCCAGGCGAGCTGGCCCGCGGCAATTTCGTTCAAGACGCGGCCGACGCGACGGCCTAGGCTCGCTCCGTCTTCGACGAGAGGAGCACCATGAGCGATCACCCGACGGTCTTCCCGACCATGTCCTACCGCGACGCGGACGCGGCGATCGAGTTCCTCGAGCGTGCGTTCGGCGCCGAGCCGCATACCGTCTACCGCGACGAGAGCGGGCACGTTCGCCACGCCGAGCTGAGGCTGGGCAACGGGATGGTGATGCTGGGCGAGGGAGAGGCGGCCGCGGGAGGCGGCGTCTACGTCGTCGTCGCACAGCCGGACGAACACTGCGCGCGGGCGCGCGAGGCGGGCGCCGAGATCGTGCGTGAGCCAAACGACACCGACTACGGCTCGCGAGAGTACGGCGCCCGCGACCCCGAGGGGCTCGCGTGGCACTTCGGGACGTACCAGCCGTTCACGGTCGCGCCGACAGCCGCCTGAAGCGGACGTGGCGAAGGGGTCGCTTCGACAGCGGCCCCTCGCCTACGACAACTCGAGGAACTCGACGGTCGGCTGCGGGAACCCGCGCTTGTACGCATCCTTACCCGTCGCCATGAACTCGTCGCTGCGAATCGCGCTCTGGAACGCCTGCTCGTCGGCGAACTCCCACTCGGCGTAGTACGCGTGCGCCGGCTCGCCCATCGGCGAGCCCGTGACCCGACCGTGGCGGAAGACGCCGCCCGGCACCTGCGCGCACAGCTCCGCGTGCTCGCCGTATGAATCGGCGTCCGGCTCGCTCTCGTAGAGGACCGAAACCCTGTACATAGACTCCTCTCAGAAGGTGCTGTGACGATAACCCGTCGGGAGGAGGAGCGATGGCAGGCAAGGTCGTGCATGTCGAGATCGGGGCCGCGGACACCGACCGCGCGCAGGGATTCTGGAGCGGAGTGTTCGGCTGGGAGGTTGGCCCACCGATGTCGCCGGAGATGGACTACCGGATGTTCCAGAGCGCCGAGGATCAGGGCGGTGCGATCCTCGCCTCGGATCAGCCGGGCAACATCACGGTCTACTTCGACACCGACGACATCGACGCGTCGCTCGCCAAGGTGGGGGAGCTCGGCGGCCAGGCCGGCGACAAGACGCCGGTGCCCGGCCACGGCTGGTTCGCCGCCTGCCGCGACACCGAGGGGAACGCGTTCAGCCTCTGGCAGGTGGACGCAGAGGCCAGCTAGACACCGACTCGGTCTCCGCCCAGACGACCTCGGGAGGGTCGAGCTCGCGCAGGACGTCGAGCGACGGCAGCGGCCAGCTGTCGACGTCGTTCCCGTTCGCGTCCGGTTCGTTCATCCGACGAGCAAACGCGCGAATGTCCTGGGCGGTTACGTCCCGCGGCGATCGAGGACGCGTCGCGCCTTGCCCTCGCTCCGCGGGACGGTCCCCGGCGGAACGACCTCGACGCGGGCGGTTAGTCCAAGGGCGCTCGCGAGCTGCTCGCGCACCGGCGCGGCGTCGACTGTCCCCTCCACCTGGACCGTGAGCTCGTCGAGGTGGCCGGGACGCTCGACGACGAGCTGGTAGTGCGGGTCGAGCTCCGGGATCGCGAGCAGCGCCCGCTCGATCTCGCTCGGGAAGACGTTGACGCCGCGGATGATCAGCATGTCGTCGGTGCGGCCGACGACCCGTGACATGCGCGCGAAGGTGCGGCCGCACGCGCACGGCTCGCGTGTGAGCGAGGCGAGGTCGCCGGTGCGGTAGCGCAAGAGCGGCAGCGCCTCCTTCGTCAGGGTCGAGAACACGAGCTCGCCGACCTCGCCGTCCGGCAGCGGCCGGCCCGACTGTGGATCGACGACCTCGACGAGGAAGTGGTCCTCGTTGACGTGCGCGCCGTCCCTGCCTTCGAGGCACTCGGCGGACACGCCGGGCCCCATCACCTCCGACAGGCCGTAGATGTCGACCGCGGTCAGCCCGAGCGCTCCCTCGATCGCCTCGCGCAACCCGTCGGTCCACGGCTCGGCTCCGAAGACGCCTGCGCGGAGCTCGAGGCGTGCCCGCTCCGAGATGTGGTCGGCGATCGCGAGCGCGTAGCTCGGCGTGCAGCAGAGGATCTCCGCGCCGAGGTCTTCGAGCAGCTGCGCCTGGCGCGGCGTGTTCCCTCCCGACGCGGGCACGACGGTGCAACCGAGCCGCTCGGCCCCATAGTGGATGCCGAGCCCGCCGGTGAAGAGGCCGTAGCCATACGCGACATGGACGACGGTGCCCGGCCCGGCTCCGGCCGCGGCCAGCGCGCGGGCGCAGCAGTCCGCCCACGCCGCGAGGTCGGCACGGGTGTAGGCGACGATCGTGGCCTTCCCTCGCGTGCCCGACGAGGCGTGGATCCGCACGCACTCCTCGAGCGGCACCCGGAGCAGGCCGAACGGATACGCGTCGCGCAGGTCCGACTTGACGCTGAAGGGCTGCTCGGGCAGCGCCTCGAGCTCGACTCCGAACCGCTTCCGCAGCCGCTCGCGCTGGAGCCGCTCGAGCTCCGGCGGCGGCAGCGTCTCGAGCTCGGGCTGGAAGATCGGCACGGCGCCGATTATCCTCTCCGTGCAAACGCCGGTGGAATCGACCAAGGAGGCGTCGTGCGCGCTACGTCCATGTCAATCGAGAAGGCCTTGATGACCTACTTGAAGGGATGGACTGGTGCTTCGCAGAACGCTCAACCTTGGGATCCTGGCGCATGTAGACGCCGGTAAGACAACTCTCACCGAACGGCTCCTGTACGCCGCCGGCGTGACAGGCGAGGTCGGCAGCGTCGACAAGGGGACGACGCAAACAGACTCGCTCGCACTCGAGCAGCTACGCGGCATCACGATCAAGTCGGCCGTCGTCTCGTTCCCGATCGACGACGTGACGGTGAACCTGATCGACACGCCCGGCCATCCGGACTTCATCGCGGAGGTGGAGCGGGTGTTGAGCGTGCTCGACGGCTCGGTGGTCGTGATTTCAGCAGTAGAAGGAGTCCAGCCGCAGACGCGGATCCTGATCCGCGCCCTGCAGCGGCTCGACGTGCCGACTGTCCTCTTCGTGAACAAGATCGACCGCGCGGGCGCGGATCCGGAGCGTGTGCTCGACGAGATCGAGCAGCGCCTGACCCCGGCGGCCGTGCCGATGGGGTCGGCGGAGGGGCTCGGCTCGCGCGCCGCGTCGTTCGCGACGTTCGGGCCGGCCGACGGCGATCTCGTTCGGCGCTCGCGGGCGGGCGAGTTCCACCCCGTCTTCTTCGGGTCGGCGCTCACGGGCGCGGGCGCAGAGGAGGTCATGAGCGGGATCGCGGAACTGCTCCCGGCGCGCACCGGCGACGGCGACGGGCCGCTCTCGGCCCGGGTCTTCAAGATCGAGCGCGGCCCGGACGGTGACCGGATCGCCTACACCCGTCTCTTCTCCGGAACCCTGAGGATCCGCGACCGCTTCGACGCCGGCAGGGTGACGGCGCTCCGCGTCTTCGCCGACGGAGACGCCGTGCAGCGGGACGCAGTCGCGGCGGGCGAGATCGCGAAGCTCTGGGGCCTCGGCGAGATCCAGATCGGCGACTGGCTCGGCGAGTCGCACAGGGGCGTCGAGCACCACTTCGCGCCGCCGACGTTCGAGGCGGTGGTGGAGGCGGTCGATCCCGCGGACGGCCACCGGCTGCGCGTGGCGCTCGGGCAACTGGCTGAGCAGGACCCGCTGATCGACGTCCGCCAGGACGATACGCGAGCCGAGATCTCGGTCTCGCTCTACGGCGAGGTGCAACGGGAGGTCATCGACGCGACGCTCGCGGACGACTACGGCATTGCGGTCGCGTTCCGCGAGACGACGACCATCTGCATCGAGCGTCCGACGGGGAGCGGCGAGGCGGTCGAGATCCTCAACACGCCGACGAATCCCTTCCACGCCGACCTCGGTCTGCTCGTCGAGCCGGCGACACCGGGCTCGGGAGTCGCGGTACGCATCTCGGGCGACGTCGACCCGCGCGACGCACCTCTCTACGTCTACAAGAACCTCGAGGACTTCGCGAGGCACATGGACGAGTACGTACGGCTCGCGCTCGAGGAGGGCCTCTACGGCTGGCAGGTCACCGACTGCATCGTCACGCTGACGAAGATCGGTTACAGCCTCGCCGACGGGCCACCATCACGGCGCGGCCCGATGCCGACCGCCCGCGACATCAAGAAGCTCGTGCCGCTCGTGCTCGCGCAGGCGCTCGAGCAGGGCGGCTCCGCGGTCTGCGAGCCGGTCTTCCGGATCGCAGCCGAGGTGCCGACCGAGGCAATCGGCT
>DATBAH010000040.1:0-3913 GCA_036271615.1 Gaiellaceae bacterium | reverse complement strand
TAGCCGCCGAGGCCGAGCGAGCCCGCGAGGATCGAGGCGACGACGGCGCCTCCGAACGCGCCCCCGACGGTGCGGGTGACGGTGTTCATGCCGGTGGCGATGCCGGTCTCGGCCGGTCCGACGTTCTCGATGATCAGGTTGGCCATCGCCGCGAACGCGAGCCCGATCCCGGCTCCCAGCAGGAACGCCGCGACGTAGATCTGCCAGCTCTCGTCCCGGAACGCGGCGAGGAGGGTGAACGCGGCGCTGGCGAAGAGCGCGCCGGCGAGCAGCGGCGGCTTCGACCCGAAGCGCTTCTCGAGGCGGCCCGTCTGAGCCCCGAAGAGGAGCATCGCCACGGTCGTCGGGAGGAGGAACAGGCCCGCTTCGGTGACCGAGGCGCCGAAGCCGTAGCCGACTCGCTCGGGAGTCTCGACGAAGTCGGGGATGAGGATGAAGGACGAGTACATGCCGAAGCCCAGGAAAGCCGCGACTGTGTTGGTCGTCCACACGCCCCGGATTCGCATCATCCGCATGTCCACGAGCGGCTGAGGCGACCGGCTCTCACTCCACACCCAGATCGGGAGCACGACGGCGCCCAGGGCGAGCAGGCCGACGGTCTTCGGCGAGCTCCAGCCCCAGACCGGCGCCTCGCTCACCGCAATCAGGAGAGCCGCGAGACCGACGGACATCAGCACCGCTCCCGACCAGTTCACGGTTCCCTTGCTGCGCACCGGGGACTCCGGGACGAAGAGATGGATGGCCGCCGTCACCGGGACGAGCAGGATCAGCGGCAGCCAGAAGAGGTAGTGGTAGTCGAGGTGGTCGACGATCGGCCCCGCCAGGACGATGCCGGCTCCGCCCCCGACGCCGAGCAGCGCCGACATCAGGCCGATTCCGCCGGCGATGCGCTCGCGCGGGAACTCGTCCCGGATGATCCCGAACGCGAGCGGGAAGAGGCCCCCGGCCGCACCCTGGATCACGCGGCCGACGAGCATGACGGTCAGCGTCGTGGCGAGGGCGGAGGCCACCGTCCCGACGCAGAGCAGGACGAGCACACCGACGAGCAGCCGCTCCTTGCCGTGGATGTCCCCGAGCCGCCCGATCACCGGCGTCGCGATCGACGCGCTCAGGAGGTACGCGGTGAGCACCCAGCTGACGGAGTTCACCGAGGTGTGCAGCGCCTGCTGAAGCTCGGGCAGCGCGGGCGCGACGAGCGACTGCAGCAAGGCATAGGCGATACCGGCGGTGGCCAGCAGCGCGAAGGTCACGTTGTAGTGCTGTCGTCCCTCGGTCACTTCCTCCCATCTAGCACACGCACGCCTCCCTCCATCTTGAATCCGAGCATCGATACTGCGCGTACTCCGCCACAACACCCTTCATGACCGAACGCGTCGACAACCGACCCGAGCGGGCCTTCTGGCTGCGCGAACCGGGCTGCGGAGAGATCCGTCCCGTCGAGTTGCCCGAGCCCGGGCCTCACGACGTCGTCGTTCGCACCGTTCGGTCGGCGATCAGTCGCGGTACCGAGACGCTCGTGTTCCGGGGCGCCGTTCCGCCGGCGGAACGCTCGAGGATGCGTGCGCCGTTCCAGGAGGGTGACTTCCCCGGGCCGGTCAAGTACGGCTACCTCAACGTCGGCGCGGTCGAGGAAGGGCCGGCCGAGCTGCGTGGGCGGACCGTCTTCTGCCTCTACCCGCATCAGACCGCCTACGTGGTGCCGGTCGGCGCCGTTGCCGTCGTGCCCGAGGAGGTGCCTGCCGCTCGCGCGGTCCTCGCCGGAACGGTCGAGACCGCAGTCAATGCGCTGTGGGACGCCGGCCCGCTCGTCGGTGACCGCGTCGCGGTCGTGGGCGCGGGGATGGTGGGCTGCTGCGTCGCACGGCTACTGCAGCAGTTCCCGGCCGTTCGGGTCACGCTCGTGGACGTCGATCCCGGCCGCGCGGCCGTCGCCGCAGCGCTCGGAGTCGACTTCGCGCTCCCCGAGGAGGCCGACGGCAGCCTCGATCTCGTCGTGCACACGAGCGCGACGTCGGAGGGGCTCCAGCGGTCGCTCGACCTGCTCGCGCCGGAGGGAACCGTGATCGATCTCAGCTGGTACGGCGACACCGAGGTTCGACTGACGCTGGGAGGCGCATTCCACGCCGGCCGTCTCGGCATCCGCTCGAGCCAGGTGGGGACGCTCTCGCCGGCCCGCGCCTCGCGTCGCACGACGGCCGATCGCCTGGCTCTCGCCCTCGAGCTGCTGCGCGATCCGGCCTTCGACGTCCTCTTCACGGGCGAATCGCCCTTCGACGAGCTGCCCGACGTGATGGCCCGGCTCGCCGAGGGAAGCCTGCCGGCGCTCTGTCACACCATCGCGTACGGAGACGGCTAGAGCCATGTTCACCGTGACCGTCCGCGATCACATGATGATCGCCCACAGTCTGCGCGGCGAGACCTTCGGGCCCGCGCAGAACCTCCACGGGGCCACCTACGTCGTCGACGCCACGTTCCGGCGGTCGGAGCTCGACGGCGACGGCGTGGTGGTCGATATCGGCGGGGCGAGCGGCGCGCTGCACGCGGTGCTCGCGGAGCTCGGCTACCGCAACCTCGACGACGAGCCGAGCCTGGCCGGCGTGAACACGACGACCGAGGAGCTCGCGCGGGTGATCGCGGACCGGCTGGTGGAACGCCTCGGCGAGGCCGTCCGGGAGCTCGACAGCCTCGTGGTCACGCTCCACGAGTCCCACGTAGCGTCCGCGTCCTACGAGCGTGCGCTGTGAGGGGCCTCCACTTCATCGTCCCCGAAGGCATCGACGACCCGGCTCGGCCGAGCGGCGGCAACGCGTACGACCGTCGGATCTGCCGCGGCCTCGCCGCCGCCGGGTGGACCGTGCACGTGCACGAGGTCCCCGGCTCATGGCCGGATCCCGACGCGCACGCGCTTGCTGCGCTCGCCGCCGCCGTCGGCGCGATCCCGGACGGCGCTCTCGTTCTGGTCGACGGGCTCGTCGGCTCGGCCGCGCCCGAGGTGCTGATCCCGGAGGCGGGTCGTCTGCGCCTGGTCGCGATCGTCCACATGCCGCTGGGGCGGGAGACCGAGGGGGAAATGCTCTCGGCTGCCGCATCCGTGATCGCGACGAGCGCCTGGGCCCGGAGGGAGCTGCTCGACCTCTACTCGCTACCGGGCGATCGCGTCCACGTCGCCGAGCCGGGCGTCGACCGCGCCGAGCTCGCGGCCGGGACGCCGAGCGCCGGCGCGTTGCTCTCGGTCGCTGCGGTGATCCCCGGCAAGGGCCACGACGTGCTGGTCGACGCGCTCGCGTCGCTGACCGGCTTGCCGTGGCAGTGCGTTTGTGTCGGCAGCCTGGAGCGAGACCCGGCCTTCGTGACGCGAGTGGGCCGCCGCGCAGCCGACGCCGGAATGGACGAGCGCCTGCGCTTTCCGGGGCCGCAGTCAGGAGCCGAGCTCGCCTGCAGCTACGCGACGGCGGATCTGCTCGTACTCCCGTCGCGCGGGGAGACGTACGGGATGGTCGTCGCCGAGGCGCTGGCCCGCGGCCTGCCCGTGGTTGCCGCCGAGGTCGGCGGTGTGCCGGAGGCGTTGGGGCACGGCGCCGACGGGACGCGGCCGGGTCTGCTCGTGCCACCCGACGATCCGTCGGCGCTCCGTGATGCGCTGCGGTCGTGGCTCGCGGACGCCGACCTGCGCCGGCGGCTGCGCCGCGCAGCCCGGGAGCGGCGCGAGACGCTGGGCGACTGGTCGACGACCGCCTCCGTCGTGGCAGACGTTCTGGAGCGGGCGGCGTGACGACCGCCGAGCTCATCCGCGTCAGCCCCGACTGGCTCGATCTGCGTGAGCCGGCGGACGCAGCAGCCCGCTCGCGAGACCTCGTCCGGCAGCTTCGCGCACGGCTTCCCGACGACGGTCCGCTGGTCGTCCACGACCTCG
>DATBAH010000039.1:0-8024 GCA_036271615.1 Gaiellaceae bacterium | reverse complement strand
GAGCGGCCCGCCTGGCGCATGAACCAGACCGGCGTGCGCTCGGCCGGCTCGCGCCGCAGCACGCGCAGGAGAAGAGGCTCGGTACTCAGACGCCGACGGGCTCGCGGCCCTGCTCTTGCAGAAGCCGCGAGAGCCCTTCCTCGAGCGTGACCTCGGGCTCCCAACCGAGCAACTGCTGCGCCCGGGTGATGTCGGGCTTGCGCTGCATCGGGTCGTCGATCCGGAGCGCCTCGAAGACGATCTCGCTCGACGCGCCGGTGATCCGCTTGACGATCTCCGCCAGCTCGAGCAGCGTGCGCTCGTCCGGGTTGCCGATGTTGACCGGCAGATGCTCGCCGCTCTCGGCGAGGAGGACGATGCCCCGGATCAGGTCGTCGACGTAACAGAAGCTCCGCGTCTGCGAGCCGTCGCCGAACACCGTGAGCGGCTCCTCGGCGAGCGCCTGGCGCACGAAGTTCGAGACCGCACGGCCGTCGTTCGGCCGCATCCGGGGGCCGTACGTGTTGAAGATCCGCACGACCGCCGTGTCGACGCCTTGCTGGCCGTGGTAGGCCATCGTCAGCGCCTCGGCGTACCGCTTCGCCTCGTCGTACACGCCGCGCGGCCCGATCGGGTTCACATGCCCCCAGTACGTCTCCGGCTGCGGGTGCACCTGCGGGTCGCCGTAGACCTCGCTCGTCGACGCAAGGAGGAAGCGCGAGCGCTTGAACTTCGAGAGCCCGAGCGCGTTGTGCGTTCCGTAGGAGCCGACCTTGAGCGAGTGGAGCGGCATCCGGAGGTAGTCGTCGGGACTCGCGAGCGCCGCAAAGTGATAGACGAAGTCGACCGCCTCGTCCACGTGAATCGGGTCCGCGACGTCATGGTCGATGAACGTGAACCTCTCGTCGCGGACGTGCTCGATGTTCGCGAGCGACCCGCTGACGAGGTTGTCGACGCAGATGACCCGCTGGCCGCGCTCGAGCAGGTAGTCGCAGAGGTGCGAGCCGAGGAAGCCGGCTCCGCCGGTCACGAGTGACGTAGCCACGCCGCGATGCTAGCGGCCGGCGACGGCGGCGTAGACCGCGAGCAGCGCCTCGACCTCCGCCTCGCGTGAGAAGTGCCGGACGGCGTACACCCGAGCCGCCGTTCCGAGCCGCGCCCGCAGCTCGGCATCGGCGAGCAGCTCTTCGAGCGTCCGCCGGAGCGCCACGACGTCGAGCGCGGGCACGAGGACGCCGTTGACGCCGTCCTCGATCGCCTCGAGCAAGCCGCCGACCGCAGAGGCGACGACCGGCCTGCCGTGCGCCATGGCCTCGCGCGCCACGAGGCCGTACCCCTCGCGGCGGGAGGGGACGGCAACGACCGCCGCGCGGTCGTAGTAGCCGCCGAGCTCGCGCGGCGGAACCGGGCCGACCACACCCTGCACGCGCGAGGCGAGATGCCCGGAGCCCGCGACGACGAGCGGCAGGCCGCGCGCGGCGGCGGCGAGCTCGAGCACGCCCTTCTCCTCCGAGAGCCGGCCGACGAACAGGATGTGCGGCGGCTCCTCGGGCGGAACGACCTCCGGCGGGATCGGCACGCCGGTCGGCACGACGCGCACGTCGCGCGCTCCGAGTGCGCGCGCATCCGCCGCGAGAGCCTGCGACCCGGCGACGACCACCGCGGCACGGCTGAGGATCGGGCGCGCGAGCCGGGGAAAACGGAGGCCGAGCACGAGATCCGTGCCGTGCACCTGGAGGACGTACGGCTTGCCGAGCGTCGCTGCGACCGCGCCGGCGCCCAGCCAGTGCGCATGAACGAGATCGACGTCGCGGGCGGCGCGCGCAGCCGTCCGCCGGAACGAGGCAAGCAGGGAAGGGACGAGCAGCGCGCGCCACGGCCGGTGGAGCACGTTCGCGGGAATCCCGGGCGGACGGGCGAGGCCGTGGTGGCGAAAGTCCGCCGGCGAGACGACCCGCACCTCGAGCCCTCGCGCGCGCAGCGCGTCGACCGTCGCGGCGATGAAGCCGCCCGAGATGTCGTCCTCGTCCTGCGGATACGAGGTCGTCAGGACGAGAACGCGGATCGCGTCACCGCTCAGGTGAGCGTTCCAGCACGTCCTCGACCTCGAGCTCGTTCCCCTTCTCGTCGAGCGTGAGCTCGATCCGCCGCACCCGCAGGAGGACGCGCTCGATCAGCCGCCGATTCACGCTCAGCAGGTCGCCGAGGATCCCGATCGCCGCCACCTGGAACGCCGCCATCGCGAGCACGCCGCCGAGGATGAGCGACTGGATGTGCCCCGCGGAGCCGTTCTCGACGAAGTAGAAGAGGAAGCGGGCAAAGATCGCGAGGGCCGCGGCGAAGGCGAGGGCGGCGAGAAAGAGGAACGTGCGCAGCGGCGCGTAGGTCGCATAGGCCCGCGCGACCTGCGTCCCGCTGCGCACGAGGTACTCGAACGTCGAGGAGAAGAGCCTCGACTTGCGCACGGCTGGATTCGTCCGGACCGGCGCCGAACCGACGGCGAGCCCGCTCCGACCGGCCTGGATCAGCGACTCGAGCGTGTACGTGAAGCGCCCGAGCACGTTGATCCTCAGGGCCGCCTCGCGCGTGTAGGCGCGGAAGCCGCTCGTCGTGTCGGGGACGTCGGTGCGCGAGGCTGCGCGGACGGCGGCGCTGCCGACCCGCTGCAGGATGCGCTTCCGCCGGCTGAACTCCTCGACTCCCGCGCCGTGCCGCTCCCCGACCACGATGTCGGTGCGGCCCCCGAGAATCGGCAGCACGAGCTGGGGGATGTCGGCTGCGACGTACTGGTTGTCCGCGTCGACCGTGACGATCACGTCGGCGCCGGCCCGGAGAGCTGCGTCGATCCCGGCCCCGAACGCCTCGGCGAGCCCGCGCCGGTGAGGGAAGCGGACGACTCGTGTGGCGCCGTGCTCGAACGCGACCGCCGCGGTGCCGTCGCTCGATCCGTCGTCGACGACGATCGTCTCGATCTCGTCGAACCCCGGAATCGCGGCCGGCAGGTCCGCGAGCACCCGCGGCAGCGTCTCAGCCTCGTCGAGTGCGGGGATGACGACCACCAGCTTCATCCCGGCGGCCACTATAGATCAGTCCCGAAGCAGCGCTGCGCCCCGGTCCCAGAAAAGCGCGGCGAGCGCGCCGAGGATCAGGCCGATCAAGGCGCCGATGACCACCGTGTTCCGCCTGCTGCGGGCGGTGACCTGGTGCGAGGCGGCGGGGACGAGGACCGCCGGCGACTCGACCTTCGTCGCCAGCAGGAGGAGCTGCGAGTTGGTCGTCCTGTCGAGCTGGTCGAGCCGCAGGTTCTGTTGGACCACCAGCTTGTCGGTCGGCGAGATGCTCGGCTTCGCCAGCGCAGCCTCGATCGTCTTGATGTCCCCGTTGTCGAAGGCGATGTGTGCCTGGAGGTTCTTGATCTTGGCCGCGGGATACGTGCCGAGCTTCTTCACAGCCGCGACGGCAAGCCCGTTCGCCGCGCATGCCGCGACCTTGCCCTTCTTCGACTGGACGCTGACCTTGACAAGCGGACTGACCTGAGCCGCTGTCCCAGCCTTCGTCGAGGCGCCGGTGGCGATCGTCTGCGTCGAGATCCCCTTCTTGAAGAGGGACGCGTCCTTCAGGTGACAGAGGTTCGCGACCGTGTTGGCAACGGCCTGCGAGTTGATGACCGTCCCGACCGCCGAGGGATTCGTCTGCGGCGTGATCACCGGGTTGCCGCCGCTCGGCGAGTACGGCTGGCCGAGATAGACCGTCGCGCTCGCCGAGTACACCTGCGAGCCGCCGAGCGAGACGAGGTAGCCGATCACGGCACCCGCGACCAAACCTGCCGCGAGCAGCCACCAGCGGACGCCGAGCAACTTGACGTAGCGGGCGAAGTCGACTTCCTGCTCGGCCTCCGGGTCGGGGCCGCGCGAAGGCGGAACAGGCTCAGTCACGAGGGGCGACGATAGCCGACGCACATGAAGGCGCTCTTAGGAAGTGTCTCAGTGCCTATGCGAATGTCTCGGCTCGACCGCATAAATGCGCGAGAACCCGTTGAACAGCAGCCGCATCCCGTTCCCCGAGACGGGGACGTATTGCCCGTGCGGAAACGTCACGACGCGCCGCCCGGTGTGAAGGTTCACGCCGATGATGCGGTGCGAGAAGCTGCCCACATACGCGACACCGTCCACGATCACGGCCGCTCCCGAGATCGCGCCGCCGGTCGCGATGCGCCACAGCACGCGACCGCTCCCGGCCGAGACGCCGTAGAAGACGCCGTTGTACGAGCCGAAGCAGACGACGCCGTCCGCGACGGCACCCGACGCGTAGACGTAGGCGCCGGTCGTGACGTGCCAGAGCGACCGCCCGCTCGTGGAGAACGCCCAGAACGAGTAGGCAACGGACGGGACGAATACCTTGCCGCCTGCGACCGCGGGCGTCCCGTAGATCTTCCCGTTCACGCGGCCGACCCAGCGGGTCGCGCCCGTCGCGGGTGAGAGCGCCCAGAGCCGGCCGTTGTAGTCGCCGATGAAGAGCCGGCCGCCGGAGATCGCAGCGCTCGAGGTGATCTTCGCGCCGAGGTAGCGCTTCCACCGCAGGCGGTGGGTGCGCAGATCGAGCGCGTACATCTCGCCGGCCGCGTCGCCGAAGTAGTCGATGCCGTTCACGACGAGCGGCGACGACTCGATCGCCGAGGCGCCGTCCCAGCTCCACAGCAGCCGACCGTTCGAGCGGTCGAGGACGTACACCCAGCCGCTCATTGTGTGGTAGACGATCTCGTCCCCGAAGACGGCCGGCGAGGACGCCATGCGCGGCGTGCCCGGCGTCCTGTGCACCCAGTCGAACTTGCCCGAGCGCATGGAGATCGCATGGATGGTCGAGCCGGCGTTGCCGATGTACGCGACCCCGTCTTCGACGACGGCCGGGAACTCGATCAGGCGGTCGAGACCGCGACTCCAGACCACGTGGAACGGCGGGCGCAGCCGAATCCGCGTCGGAGCCTGGGTCCGCGCCTCCGTCGCGCCGTAGAGCGGCCACTGCAGGTCCGGCTCGTAGATGCGAACCGTCCGCCTACGGCTCCTGCGGAAGTTGACGGGAAGGCGGACGGGCGAGTAGCCGCGAGCCGAGACCGAGACCTCGTGCCGTCCCCGCGGCGCCTCGATGACCGTGACGCCGTGCCGGTTGGTGCGCCCGGTCTTGCCCGCGAGGCGCACGAGCGCTCCACGCACGCGGTCGCGCAGGTCGCCGTTGAGGATCGTGACGACCAGCTTGGCCGGCCCGCCGGCAGCGTGCTGCGTCGTCTTCGGCGGCGGCTTCGGGTGTGTGACGGGCCGTGTGGTGACCTGCCCTTTCCCGCTGCCTCCGCAGCCGGCGACGAGCGCGACCAGCGCGAGCGCGACGACGGCCCGGCGGGTCAGGCCTGCTCCCCGACAGCGAGCTCGCGGTAGCCGGTGAGCCAGAGCGGAGCGCCGTCGATGTCGCGCAGGATCACGTTGTCGTCGGGGAAGTGCGGCACGGGCTCGCCGATCTCGTCGAGCCGGCCGAGCGTCGCGAGCACCTGAGCCTCGGCCATGTTGGCGCCGCCGGCGGCGAGGGCCGAGGTCGCCGCGACGTGGCGGACGTTGATCTCCGTGACCTTGAGCGCGCCGGTGCGGTCCTCGCGCAGGTCGACCGTGAGGAGGCCGTGAGCGCGCTCGCCCGTGAGCCCGCCGACGAACCGCACGGCCTGCTCGGCAAGCGCCCGCGCCCGTTCGTCGTTGAGCAGGCGGCCGCGGTTGATGTTCCCGGTCACGCCCGAGGGGGCGAGGTGTCCCATGAAGTACTCGAGCCGCTCGTAGCACCCGGCCTTGAGCAGCTCGTCCTCATGGAAGAGGAGCGTGCAGGCGATGTTCCGCCCCGGCAGGTGCTCGGCGACCATGAAGCTCGAGATCCCGGGATTGAGGTACGCCCAGGCGTACGCCTCCTCCGGCTCGGTCACCTGGATCGAGCCGATCCCGCTCGACGACGCCTCGGAGTAGTCGCGGAGCCAGACGGGACCGCCGTCGAGGTCGAGCCCACGGCGCTCGAGCAGCTCCGCGCGCCTCACGATGCGATAGCGCGGCACGAGTCCCGTCTCGCGCAGGGCCTCGTACAGCTTGCCCTTGCTGATCGCGATCTCCACGAGGCGGGGCGGCGGCAGGAGCGTCGGCACCGCGAACTCGCGCCCGCTCCAGAACAGGACCTCGGCCTCGGGCCCGACGAGCGCAACGTCGATCTCCTCCTTCGCGCAGATCTCCGCGAGCAACTCGGCGTAGCCGGGATCGCCCGGCTGGGACACGCGATAGACACGGTCGTATAGCCCCTCGTAGAACCCGTACCAGTTGCCGCCGCGATCGGCGCCGACGAGGGTCGCGCCAGCGAGGGCCGAGCTCGCGCGCAGCGAGCGGGCGATGGCTCTCGGCGTGACGCCGCACGCGCCCGTGACGAGGATGTTCAGCGGCGGCACAGGCTCCGAGGATAGCCCCGGCTTGTTACGACGTCGTATGCCAGCCGCCGGTGTCGCCCTTGTACGTGCCACGGAAGAGGGCGAGCGGCGTGCGGGCGAGGATCCGTAGGTCGAGAGCGGGCGAGCGATGCTCGACGTACCAGACGTCGAGCTCGATCCGGTCGGCCCACGGCAGCGCGGCGCGGCCGTTGACCTGCGCCCAGCCGGTGATGCCCGGCTTCACGTCCAGCCGGTGGCGCTGCCGGTCGTCGTACTGCTCGACCTGGTAGCGAAGCGTCGGCCGCGGCCCGATCACGCTCATCTCGCCGCGGACGACGTTCCAGAGCTGCGGCAGCTCGTCGAGCGAGAGCTTCCGGAGCAGCCGGCCGGTGCGCGTGATGCGCGAGTCGCCGCGGTCGACCGAGAGGCCCGCCCCCATCGTCTCGGCGCCCACCACCATCGTCCGCAGCTTGAGCAGCTCGAAGTCGGCGCCGTCCCTGCCGACGCGGGTCTGCCTGTAGAGCACCGGGCCGCCGTCTTCGAGCCTGGTCGCGAGGGCCGCGAGCGCGAGGATCGGCGAGGCGAGCACGAGCGCCGAGCCCGCGATCGCGACGTCTGCCGCGCGGTTCAGGCGAGCTCCTCTCGCTGCGGCGCCCAGGTCGCGGGCACGCCGCGCCGGAGGTAGTTCCAGAGCGCCACCACCGTCGCCCAGGTGATCAGGACGTAGTAGCGCGGGAGCCCCACGCCGAGGAGCGCGGCCGCGAGCACGCCGAGCTGCAGGCCGAGCGCGACCGCGTAGATCACGCCGTGGCCGAGCAGCGCGATCGAGCTCCCGAGCAGGATCATGTGGAGAAGCCCGCTCGCGTAGCGGAGATGCCGGTGCGAGACGAGCGCGACGAAGTAGCCGGGCGGCTGGCCGCGCAGCATCTTGCCGCGCAAGACGATGAGCCACGAGTGCTCGAACATCCGCACCTTCCGCCGGTACTCGCTCTCGTTCGTCGGCGTCGGTCGCTCGAAGGCGAGCGCCTCCGGCTCGTAGACCGCGCGCCGGCCGAGCTGAACCATGCGATACGGGAGCGAGAGGTCGTGGCCGAAGCGGGGATCGACCTCCACGTAGTCCGATCGGCGGAGCGCGTAGACGGCGCCGTTGCCGGCCGTGACCGACCCGAGCCGCGACTCGCCCGCGCGCGTGACGAGCTCGTAGCGCCAGTAGACGCCCTCCTTGTTCGAGCCGTCCGGGGTTTCGAGCCGAAGTCGGCCGCACACGTATGCCACGCGGGGATCGGCGATGTTGCGGACGAGCTTGCGCAGCGCATCGGGAGCCCAGGTCGCGTTCGCGTCGGAGAACGCCACGACCTCGGCATCCGTCGCACGCACCGCCGCATCCTGGGCGGCGACCTTGCCGCCGCGCGGGTTCCGGATCACCCGCGCACCCGCCGCCTCCGCGAGCTCCTCCGTCCGGTCGGTCGAGGCATCGGAGGTGACGACGAGCTCGAGCAGCTCGGGCGGATAGTCGAGGGCGCGGAGGTTCTCGAGCCTGCGCTCGATCGCGCTCTCCTCGTTGTAGGCAGTCACGATCACCGCCACCGTCGGGAGGTAG